>CALAKE010000082.1 GCA_937922775.1 uncultured bacterium
CCATGTCGACGCCGACGTGGTAGTACTGCGACAGTGGCAGATTCCGCACGAACTGCCAGTTGTCACCACGATCGTTGCTGATCGACAGACCGCCATCGTTGCCATCGAAGATCAGGTCGGGATTCTCCGGGTGCACCCAAAAGGCATGGTGGTCGGGATGTGCGGACATGAACGGAACGAGAACAGAGAAGGTCTTGCCACCGTCGACCGAGACCCTGACGACACTGGCGATGTTGTAGACGCGGTCGGGAATCTCGGGGTCGACGCGAATGTTGCCGTAGTAGAAGGGGCGATCAGCAACGTCGGAATCGCTGTTGACCGTTCGCCACTTTCGACCGCCATCGTCTGAGCGCAGCAACGCGCTCTTTTCTGCTTCAACCAGCGCATAGACGATGTTGGGGTCAGAGTCAGAAATCGCTACGCCCATGCGGCCAAGCTCACCCGGCGGCATGCCGTCTCCGACCCCGAACTGTTTCCAGCTCTCGCCGCCATCGTATGTGACGTAGAGGCCGGAGCCGGGCCCACCCGATTTAAAGAAGAAGGGCCAGCGCCGAAACTCCCACATGGCGGCAAACAGCTTGTTCGGATTGACCGGGTCCACGACCAATTCGGTGGCGCCGGTTCGCTCATCAACGTAGAGGATCTTCTCCCAGGTCTCTCCACCATCGATGGTCTTGAACACGCCGCGTTCTTCGTTTTCGCCCCAGGCCTGGCCAAGAGCCGCAACGTAGGCGATATCGGGATCGGTCGGATGCAGAATAATCCGGTGAATATGCTCGGTCTCTTCCAGACCGAGGTGTACCCAGGTATCACCCCCATCGATGGACTTGTAGATTCCATTGCCCACCGAGATGCTGTTGCGTGGATTGCCTTCGCCCGTGCCCGCCCAGACGACATCGGGGCTGGGCTGGAAGATCTCCACGTCGCCGATCGAGTGCACAGGTTGATCGTCGAAGAGCGGCGTCCAACTCATGCCTCCGTCGGTCGTCTTCCAGACGCCGCCGCTGGCGGCGCCGATGTAGATGACCTTGGGATTGGCGATCACGGCGTCGATGGACGTGATTCGCCCGCTCATCCCTGCTGGTCCGATGGAGCGAGCTTTGATCCCTCCCAGGAGAGCCGGATCGACCGTTGTCGCCTGGCCCGGTGACGGGGCAACGACTGCACCGCCGGTCGTTCGGGCGAGACCACCGGCGAGAGCGGGCATTGCCAGCCCTGCTACGAGCAGAAATGCGAGGCAGGCGAGCGGTGTGCGGGTGAAGAGCGGTGTCCTCATGTGTCCTCCAAGAGTTGTCCGTGGCGCTGGAGCTGAGCCCAACAGGTCGTCCTGGCGGTTCCTTCGAAAGATGCCCCCGTTGCTCGTTGACAATATGAGACCTCCCTCTCAATGGCATCAAGCAGCGGCACGCCGGCACTGACGAAAGGACGGCGCCCAGAAAGGAAATCGAAGTGGCTGGAAGAACCTACACGCTGAGGCTCAATGGTTTCAAATTTCCCGAGGACCTAGGAGACGACAAAGCCAACTTTCGCTTTACCGTAGACGTTCGCTACCTGGACGCGAGGGGCAAGCCCGTCGAAAAGCACGTGGTCATGCCCAGCCTGGATGACTACTGGGAATGTGACCGGCGCAGGGCGAAAGAGCCCAACTATGTTCGCAAGTCCGCAACGTCGCCGATGTTCAACATGGGGAAGATCGATGACTGGGAGCGGCTGATTCTCATGGTGCAGGCGGAGGCGATTCATTCCGTTCGGTTCAGAGTCTTCGACGTCGATCGCAAGGATGCCTGGGATCAGGTCCAACACGTGCTCGGATCTGTGGCCGCGGCGCTGATCGGCCGAGCCGGGCAACTCATCCCCGACATCCCGGCGGTCTCGTGGGACGATACCCTCGGGAATGCCACCGAGGACCTCGAGAGCTGGATCGTGCAGAAGATGGCAGCCCAGAAGGACCAGGTTCTGTTCAGAGGCTCGGTCCGCACCAAGAGAGAACAGGAGTACAAGATCAGCGGCTCGGGCCGACACGGCAAATACGAGGTTCGCTTCGAGGTCGGCAGCGAGTAGGCACCAACAAACCTGAGCAAGTCTGCCCCCACTCGGGCAAGCAACAGCGCGCTCTTCGTGTCACAATTTCCACGAGGAGGATTCGCGTGAAAGAGCTCATACGAAAGCGGTTGCTGGAGTTCCTCGAGGAGGATCTCGGTAGAGGAGATGTAACCAGCCAGTCCGTGATCCCGCGCGGTACGCGTGCGGCGGCACATGTGGTCGCCCGCCAGCCCGGCGTCGTGGCGGGAGTCGAGGAGTCGCTGATCCTCTGCGAGATCGCAGGCCTGGTGGGAGAAGCGCTGAAGCTGGATGGCGAAAACGTGTCGGCGGACGATCCCGTCTTGTGGCTCGATGGTGCTGCGAGCGACATCCTCGGAGTCGAGCGCACTCTGCTGAACCTGTTTGGCCACATGAGTGGAATTGCCACACAGGCACGTGGCGCCGTCGAGTACGTGCAGGGGACAAAGGCACGGGTCGCCGCGACCCGCAAGACTCTCCCGGGTTTGCGTTGGTTCGAGAAGAGGGCCGTGCAGCTCGGCGGTGCCGACCCGCACCGTTTCGAGTTAGCGGATTCGCTTCTAATCAAGGATAATCATTTGGTAATAGTTAAAGACGTCACAGAAGCGGTCCGTCGAGCCAAGTCGGGCGCTAGCTTTACCCAGAAGATCGAGGTAGAGGTGGAGTCGCTCGAGGACGCGATGGTCGCGGCCGGGGCCGGTGCCGATGCGCTGCTGTTGGACAACATGTCGGCGGACGAAATCTGCACTGTCGTCGCGGCTTTGAAGGAGGCAGGACTCAGGAACCAGGTGACGCTCGAAGCATCGGGCGGCATCTCGATAGCAGATCTTAGGCAATACGCGGAGACGGGGGTCGATGTGATCTCGTTGGGACGGCTGACTACCTCGGCCCCGTTTTTCGATTTCTCGCTCGAGATCAGCACACCCTGACGAAGGATCAGAGGAATCAATAAAAGATGGACGAAAGCAAGGGAGACGTACATCTCTTCGGGCCACCACTGGTCGCCCAGGAAGAGCCCGCCGCCTCGATCGATCCCCAGCTCGCCCCCGGATCCAATGGCGGTCCACAGGTCGATGAGATGGTCGAGGAGATCCTGCGGCTGAAGAAAGAGCAGAACGCGGTAATCCTGGCGCACAACTACCAGATTCCCGCGATTCAGGACTTGGCCGACTTCGTCGGGGATTCGCTCGGCCTCTCACGCCAGGCGGAGGAAACCGACGCGGAGACCATCGTCTTCTGCGGCGTCCACTTCATGGCGGAAACCGCAAAGATTCTCTGCCCCGAGAAGAGGGTGCTGATCCCCGATCCTTCCGCCGGCTGCTCGCTGGCCGATTCGATCGATGTGGAATCGGTACGCGCCTGGAAGGCAGCTCACCCAGGCGCGCTATTGGTCGTATATGTGAACTGTAGTGCCGAAGTAAAGGCGGAAGCCGACTACTGCTGCACCTCGGCCAACGCGCTGAAGCTGATCGAGGCAATTCCCGAGGACCAGCAGGTGTTGTTCGCCCCTGACATGTTCCTCGGCGAGTACCTACGCGAAAAGACCGGGCGCGACATCAAGACCTGGCTGGGTGAGTGTCACGTACACGCCGCCATCGGGCCGAGAGATGTTCAGCGAATGTGGTCGGAACGACCGGAGGCCGACTTGCTCGTACATCCGGAGTGTGGCTGCGTCTCCTCGGTGATGTGGCATGCGGCGATCGGGGACTTGCCGGAAGATCGCACCCAGATCCTGTCAACTCAGGGAATGCTGAACGTCGCTGCGGAATCCGAAAGCGAGGAGTTCTTGGTCGCCACCGAGACTGGAATCCTCCACCAGATGCGGAAGCTCAACCACGGCAAACGCTTCTTCGCTGTAAAAGAGGATGCGGAGTGCTCGTACATGAAGATGATCACGGTCGACAAGCTCCTCCGCACGATGCGCGAGGGGGTCTACGAGGTTGTCCTCGCCCCGGAGATTCTCGAGGGAGCGCGCCTTTCGATCGAGCGAATGGTGGCGATCGCCTGACGGACAGCGACGTCCGGGATAGCGACCGGCGTCAGAACCGCACCTGCCCTCCGACCAGGAAGCCCTTCCACTTGAGATCGAATGCCGGGTCGCCTTCTTCAAGCCGGAAGTCCATCTGGTACCAACGGTAGCCGGCGTTGATCCCGAGATTGTCGATAACGAAAACCTCGGCTCGCACCTGAAAATCGGCCAGCCAGCCCCCAAACTGCTCCACGTTCACCTCGGGGAATCCGCAGATCTCGGCATAGAGGCGCAAGCGCCCGGCGGGATTGATCAGCAG
>CALAKE010000083.1 GCA_937922775.1 uncultured bacterium
CCGTTCTCGTCGCGGCAACCGTGCCCTATGTGGGGAACTCCGTGTTCCTTCTAGGGTTCAGCCCCTTGATCGACCCGACGCCGTTTGCCTTCACGATGGCTGGCCTCACCATGTTCTGGGGGCTCCTGCGGCTGCGCATCCTGGATATCGCCCCCGTGGCGCGTACCGCGGTCTTCGAGAGCATGAAAGATGGTGTGTTTGTGCTCGACGATGAGGATCGGTTGGTCGACCTGAATCGAACGGCGAAATCGATCATCGGGAACTCGGCGTCCGGCGTTGTCGGACAAATGGCCTCTGATGTGTTCGAGAGGAGCTCGGGGATCCTCGAGCATCTTGACGCCCAACTGAAAACTAGCGTCGGGATATCGCTCTCGGGAAACGGGCAGGAGCGGAGATCATACGATCTTCAGGTCTGGCCGCTCTCCGACCGATACGGGGCCCGGACGGGCCGGATCGTCGTGCTGAGAGACATCACGGAGCAGAAGCGGGCCGAATCAGACCTGCGCGCCAGCGAGGAGCGCCTGCGAATCATGCTCCAGCAGATGCCCGCCGTTCTCTGGGCCACGGACGGCGAGCTGAATTTCACCGTGTCGCTGGGTGCCGCCTTGGAGGGTATCGGCTTGGCCCCGGGGGCTGTAGTCGGAATGAACGTCTACGATTTCTTCGACTCCGACGATCCTTCATACCTGCCGATCGCGGCGCACCTGAGCGCCCTCGAGGGTGAGGCGTCGGCGTTTGAGTTCGAGTGGTCAGGCGTACACTTTGAATGCCACGTCGAGCCACTGACCAGCGAGAATGGCGAGCCGCTCGGGAGCATCGGCGTGGCGCTCGACATCAGCGAGAGAGAGAGCCTGCAGGGGCAGCTGCGGCAGTCTCAGAAGATGGAAGCGATTGGCAGGATGGCAGGCGGTGTGGCCCACGACTTCAACAACCTGCTGACTGCCATCTCGGGATATGCCCAGCTCGCGCAAGAAGACCTCGGGGCGCTGGGAAGAACGCCCGAGGCAAGGCAGAACCTCCAGCTCGACATCAGGGCTGTCGAGCACGCCGCCGAGCGAGCCAAATCGCTAACCGGGCAACTCCTGGCTTTCAGTCGCAAGCAGGTGCTCCAACCACTTGTTCTCGACCTGAACAGGGTCGTTTTCGACATGGAGCAGATGGCTCAACGCCTGGTGGGCGAGCACGTGAGCCTCGTCACCATGCTTGAAGCCGACCTGCTACCGATCAAGGCTGACCCCGTTCAGATCCAGCAGGTCATCATCAATCTGGTTCTCAACTCCAGAGATGCCATGCCGCAGGGCGGCAAGGTTGCGATCGAGACCTCGAACGTCGACCTGAGTCATCCGACTCGTCTCGGATACGACACCCTGCCCCCTGGCGACTACGTGATGTTGGCGGTCAGTGACGAGGGACTGGGGATGGATGAAACCGTCCAGTCTCACCTGTTCGAGCCATTCTTCACGACCAAGGAAGAGGGCCGGGGCACGGGTCTAGGACTTTCCACAGTCTTTGGGATCGTCAAGCAGAGCTCCGGGTACATCGAGGTACGTAGTGGGGCGGGTGAGGGGACCACGGTCAAGATCTACTTCCCGTCCGCAACGGAGGCCACCGAGGACTTCGAGGGCCCACCGGTCTCCCTCGCGACGATGCGCGGAACCGAAACGATCCTGCTCGTGGAGGATGAAGAGATCGTTCGCGTCCTGGCGACACGCGTCCTCAGCGACCTCGGCTACAGTGTTCTCGAAGCGGCCGACGGCGGCGAAGCGCTGGAAGTGTGCCGGAACCGTACAGGTCCGATTGGCCTGGTCATCACGGATGTCGTGATGCCGGCCATGTCAGGAACCCAGCTTGCCCTCGAGCTGAAGACCCAAATCCCCGAGACGCCGGTCCTCTTCATCTCCGGCTACACGGGTGGAGCGCTGGTTGAGCGTGGTGTTCTCGACGAGGGGATGACCTTTCTGCAGAAGCCCTTTTCGCGCGAACGGCTCGCACGTGTAGTACGCGAGTTGCTCGATCGCTCCTGACCGCTGTCGGGGCGTACCCGCACCGGCGGATCGGGAAACACCCAGCTTTTCTCAGGAGGCGACTCGCTGCGCTCGCCCTATCCGGGCAAAGCCTCCTGAGAACCGCTGGGTGTCTCCCGACCTAGCTCAGGGGGAGGCTCAGTAGCTTTCCGCACCTGCTCACGCTACGGCCATTCCCGAGGTCTAGGTTGGCGAGGTCTAGGACTCCTTCAAACTGAGAGGTCCTTGGTATAGGGTCAGCACCGGAGGAGGTGCTGACCTTGTCTGATCATTCTGAGGTGAGGGTGGTTGGCGTCTGCGGCAGCCTGCGGCCTGGCAGCCATACGCTCAAGGCCATTCAGGTGGCGCTGGCCGGGGCTGAGGAGCTAGGCGCTCGAACGCAGCTCGTCGACCTTAGGGAATACGACCTCGTCTTCTGCGACGGCAGCTCCGACGAGGGGGATTATCCCGAAGACGTCCATCGCTTGCGCCGAGAGGTAGCCGCGGCGCACGGCATCATCTTGGGGACGCCGGAGTACCATGGTGGCTGCAGCGGTGTGATCAAGAACGCACTCGACCTGATGGGTTTCGAGCAGTTCGAGGGGAAGATGGTAGGGCTCGTCGGCGTTGCAGGAGGGCAGCAAGGTGCAATCAACGCCTGCAATAGCCTGCGCGGCGTCTGTCGGAATCTGCATGCCTGGGTTGTGCCGCAAGAAGCCTCAGTTCCCCACGCGTGGAAAGCTTTCGATGACGACGGCAATCTCGAGGACCCGAAGCTTAGAGATCGTGTCAAGGCTGTAGGCCGGCAGGTGGCACGGTTTTCCTATCTGCA
>CALAKE010000084.1 GCA_937922775.1 uncultured bacterium
AATGGAGCCCGTGATGGGAGAGGCGACGCCCTGGCAAGACGAGGATGGTGATGCCGCCCCCTTCGATAGCCTTCCCGGCGTCGGCTTCAATACCAACCCGATTGCCGCCGGCGTCGTGCCGCTGCCGGGGCACACCACGGGGAGCGGCTCGGCGCTGGCCGTCGATCCCGTGCAGAACAACTCCTTCCGGGCCATCAACCGGGCCTGGCGCGAAGGCGGTAGCGTGCGCTTCGTTCCGGGCGCGCCGGCCGCCGGCGGGGCGTCTCAGGCCGGCGGTGCCGGCACTAGCGGTCGCTACGTCATCACTGGTCTCAGCGAAGGGGTGATGAGCGAGATGGTCACCGACCTGGCGCTGCAGGCTGAGCGCACATCGGCCTCAGGCACCGAGATCAACCAGCCGCGCATTGGTCTGTACCGACCGTGGGCGGCAAGCATGGACGAGGGCTGGACCCGCTGGCTGATGGAGGGCTTCGACTTCGACTTCGATAGCCTCTACAACTCCGACTTCAAAGCCGGCCGCATGCGGGATCGCTACGACGTGATCGTGCTGGTGGACATGAGGGGAGGGCAAATCCTCAACGGTTCCATGCCGGGGACGGTGCCGCCGCGTTACGCTGGCGGTATCGGTCAGGTCGGCGTGCGCAACCTCGATGAGTTCGTGCGTACCGGAGGCACTCTGGTCTGCTTGAACGCCAGTAGCATGTTCGCGATCGACCAGCTGCACCTGCCGGTCGAAAACGTTGTGGCGGAGCTCGACAACCAGGAGTTCTTCCTCAACGGCTCAGTGGTCGAGCTCATCGTCGACAACTCGCACCCCGTGATGTCGGGGATGTCGCCCGAGGCCCCGGCGATGGTAGGCAGGAGTCCGGTGTTCACGGTGAAGGAGAGTTTCGAAGGTGTAGCGCTCGCCAAGTATCAGGAGAACGGTTCGCCGCTGCTATCCGGCTATCTCCTCGGAGAGGAGCACATGCAAGGCTACGCGGCCGCGCTCGACGTGCACCATGGTGATGGCCACGTGATCCTACTCGGTCTGCGGCCGCAGTGGCGCGGCCAGCCCTACGCCACCTTCCGGGTGTTGTTCAACGCTGCCCTGTATTCAGCCGAGGTTGCAGCCATGACCCCGCCGAACCCCGACTTCTGGACGCCGCCGGTGAAGGAGGAGCCCGAAGCAGAGGAAGAGAGGGAGGTCAGGTAGCTCTATGATTTTCCCTCACCTATGCAGAGCTTTGCATAGCCGGGGCAGCTCCACTGGTTCACATGTTGCGCCGTTCTACGATCAAGCAGCCACCGGTCCATTTGCAGGAGTGCAGACATGAGTACGCAGACTGAGTTGCAGGACACCATCAACGACATGGTCGACGACCATCGCGGCATCCTCGCCGCCGATGAGAGTACCCCCACCATTCAGAAGCGCTTTGACGCCATCGGCGTCGAATCCACCGAGGAGAACCGTCGTTTCTACCGCGCGCTGCTGCTCGATACCCCGGAACTCGGCAAGTACATCAGCGGGGTGATTATGTTCGAGGAGACCCTTGGTCAGCAGGATGATACCGGCAGGCCGCTGCCCGAGGTCGCCTGGGCGCAGAAGATCGTCCCCGGGGTCAAGGTCGACAAGGGCAAGGGGCCGCTCAGCGGCGCGCCTGGCGACTTGATCACCTACGGGCTGGATGGCCTGGCCGAGCGACTCGGAGACTACAAGGCGCAGGGTGCGCGCTTCGTCAAGTGGCGCGAGGTCTATCCCATCACCCCCACCAACCCCACGCTGCTCGGACTGCGCGCCAACGCCGAGATGCTGGCCCGCTATGCCGCCACCTGCCAGGAAATGGGTGTGGTGCCCATCGTCGAGCCCGAGGTGCTGATGGACGGTGATCACGACATCGACCGTTGCGCCGAGGTCAACGAGCAGGTGCTGCACAGTGTGTTCCATGCACTGCGGCTGCATCATGTCAGCCTCGAGCACATGATCCTCAAGCCCAGCATGACCCTGCCTGGCAAAGACTGCCGCCGCGCCCCGGCCGACGAGGTGGCACGGGCGACCCTGACGGTGCTGAAACGCACCGTGCCGGCCGCGGTGCCTAGCATCAACTTCCTCTCCGGCGGCCAAGGGCCGGAAGAGGCCACCGAGAACCTCAACGCTATCAACCGGCTGCGCGGCAACGCACCCTGGCAGCTGAGCACATCCTATGGCCGGGCGCTGCAGCAGCCGGCACAAGCCGCTTGGGCGGGACAGCAAGAGAACCGCGCCGCTGCGCAGCAGGCACTGCTGAAACGGGCGCGACTCAACAGCCTGGCAAGGAATGGTGAATACGACCCCTCAATGGAGGCTTGAGATCGTCATAGTGGCGCGGCCAGCCGATCACCAAATAGGGCCGCCCACATATACAGGACCGCCCCATCCGCCGCCCCAACGGCCGGGGTATCCGTAGCTGACGCCGACGCCGACCGTGGCGGTGCATCCCAGGGTGACGAGAGCGAGGGCGATCAGTACCGTCAGGGCCAAGACTCGTTTGTTCATGTATCGCTTCATTTCAGTATCCTCGATTCCCTATTGGGTCCACTCGACCAGGGCCAGAGCTGCGCCACTCGGGTCGGCAACAATTGCGAGCTCGCCGTTCCTGACCTCAGGGCTCGGCGCCAGCAGGACCTCGCCCCCGAGATCTCTTGTGCGGCTTGCCAGGTCGGCGGCATCCTCGACCCGCACGTAGGGCAACCAGTTCGACTCCACGGGAGCGTTCTCGATCGGCAGCAGTCCTGCCCCTCCGCGTCCCTCGCGCATCACGTAGTGGTCGGGGTTGCCGCGCTGCTGCTCACGTCCGAATCCGGCGAAGTTCGCATAGAACGACAGCGCTGTCTCGACATCCTCCGCCAGATAGTCACGCCACAGGAAGCCGCCGTTGGGAATCGTGCCTTCCAGCATCTGGCTGAGGTCCTCAGGCGTTTGCAGAAGGCCGAAGGGGGCGCCCTGCGAATCGATGACCAAGGCGGCACGAGAGTCGGTGCCGAGGCCCACAGGCTCAACGAGCACGCGCCCACCGCCCTGCTCGACGGCGCGAGTTGCCCGCTCGATGTCAGCGACGAGCATGTAGCTTACCCACTGCGAGATGTTCTCATCCGAGGGCCTGCGATCCACGCCGACGATGCCGCCGACGTAGCGATCTCCAACACGCGCCAGTGAATATGGTTTTCCAAGCCTGCTCGTGCGCTCGAACTCCCAGCCGAGCAGCTCGCGATAGAACTGGCGGCTGGCGGCAGGGTCATCGGTGACGAGCTCGTGCCAGACAAACTGGCCAATTTCCCCTGTGCCTGGTCCTTCGGAGTCTGCCGCTGGCGTCGTCTCCGGGTTCTTGGCACAGCCCGAACCGAGCGCTGCGGACAGGATGAGGGCGAGCACTACCGCCCATGATGTTCTGCCAAAGGTCATTACGCTCTCCTAGGTGGGGTTGTCTGAGAATCGACGACGTGAAAGTACCATCGTGGGTACCCGTGGCGCACGGCGGCTGACGGATTGACCCGATAGGGGAGGGTGTTCCGATCAGGAAGATCATTGGTGGCGATGACAACCTCGCGCTGGCGGGGCGCCAGGGCAGTTGACAGGCGAAGGATCAGCCCAGTAGAGTAAGTGAGTAGCTCACTTAACTTCATTGCTTAATAGTAGGCACCATTGCTCAGCAAACAGGCCTCTGCACGACTGCAGGAATTCGTCGCCACCGCCACCGAGATCTTCATGAACCGGGGCTTCCGGCGCACGAAGATGTCAGATGTGACGGCGGCCATGGGTCTGTCCGAAGGAGCCATTTACCGTTACTTCGAGAGCAAACAAGCGCTGTTCGATACGGTCCTGCGAGCCGCTGCCGCCCCCGACGGGCCCATCGAAGTGGAGAGCCTGCCTGTCGCGACACCGAGCCCTCTGGCAACTTTCGAATTCATCCGCGAGTGCGTTTCGGAGCGGGCCAGCTTCGAGACGCTCGATCAAGCGTTGCACGGCGCTGAGCCTACCCTGAGTCCGAAGGAAGAGCTCGAGGGGATTGTGCGCGAGCTCTTTGCCACGATCTCGAGGTTTCGAGTTGGCGTTCGCATCGTCGAGCGCTCGGCCTTGGAGCTGCCCGTGATGCAGAGCTTCTGGTTCGGGGAGATCCGCAACAAGCTGATCGAGCGCCTCGCCGACTATTTGCGCAACCGCATCGATCGAGGCTGGATACGTCCTGTTCCCGATCCCGATGCCAGCGCCCGTTTGATTCTCGAGACAATCGTATTTTTCGCCCGTCATCGCCATCGCGATCCCTTCCCCACGCCCATGGACGAGGAGACCGCGGAGGCGACCGTAGTCGACAACGTTTTGCACGCCTACGTGCTCCGGCCGGCCTAGCGCCGGTCGAGACAGGGGCGTGAAAGGAGTTTTTCATCGAGCTGGCTGACCCGCTCGAATCGACAAATCCAGCCGCCCTTATTGGTCTGGGTCGAGGGAGTGAGTGAGTAGCTCACATACGCTCCGTCAGCAGGACGGAAAAGGAGGACAACATGTTGAACGTCATACTCCTCGCGGGGGCGCTAGCCTTGTCCCCGGTGGGAATGCAGGGAGCCCCGGCAGAAGCCGCCGATCTGCTCGGCTTGTGGCTTAACGAGAGCGGTGAAGTGGCCGTGGAGCTCGAGATGTGTGGGGATCAGCTTTGCGGCCGCGTGGCCTGGCTGGGCGAAGAGCTCGATGCTAGTGGTCAGGAACGAGTCGACGCTAAGAACCGCTCCGCCGAGCTGCGTGGCCGTAAGCTGAAAGGCCTTACCGTCCTTTCGGATTTCGTGTCCAGCGATGGCGATGACGGCGCATGGAAGCAAGGCATGCTCTACGACCCGAACATCGGCTCGACGTTCATTCATTGCACGCTGCGCGTCGAGGACGACGGTCGGCTGAGGGTTCGTGGCTTCGAGGGTCACATGGGCTCGCGCGGTTTGGTCGCCTCGAGATTCGGCAAGACGACGCACTGGACGAGGGTCACGCTGGCGCAGCTGGCTCAGTAGCCACAGCGGCGGAGTTGGCGCGTCGATCGCCGTCGCCGGGAGGCTCGGGGCGGCAAAGGATCAGTGCGCCCTATTCAGCGCCCCGGTGGGAATGTCAGCATCGCGTACGTGGAGATGCCGGTCCGTGCGAGCGGTGTGCCCTGACCTCCATACTCAAACGATCGAGCGGATTGCCTCGTCGACTCCCGCGGCGAACTCGCTGATCATGTCCGCCAATGCGGCACCATCGTCCGGCGGGGTCCAGGCGAGCTTCAGGCGCTTGGGGTGCAGGCCGAGCAGACCGCTGAGCTCCTCGACCTGATCAAAGGCTGCCGCCGCGCGCTCGTTGCCCCGCTCGTAATGGCAGAGCTTCTGCACGCATCCGAGTACCAGGACGCCAGCGGCGCCCATCTCGAAGGCGTTGAAGATCAAGCCGGCCTGCAATCGACCGCTGCAATCGAGCCGAATGACGCGTACGTTTGCCGGGTAGGCTCGCTTCTGTGCGCCGGCGAGCTCGGCGGCCGCATAGCCGCTCCACTCGCAGGCAAATACGAGAATACGAGGCTCGCGATCACCATTGAGGGCCGCCACACCCAGGCCCCCCGCTTCAGGCAACATCGAGCCAGGCTCAGGGTCCTGGTAGTCGAGCGCCACTCGCATCTGGGCGTCTAGCTGGCTATCGCTCCAGCCGCTGAGCGTCGCTGCCTCGACGGGGCATACGGACACGCAGTTGCCACAGCCCGTGCACAGAAGGGGATCGATCGTCGACAGACTCACACCTTCAGGCCGCTCGACCATGGTGATGGCGTGGAACGGGCAGAGCCTGGAGCAGTCGCTGCAGCCATTGCACCTCTCCGCATCGACCTGCGCCAAGGGGCCGCGTAGCGTGACGCTTCCCCTGCCCATGTGGCGCAGCGCGCGCGAGGCAGCGCTGAATGCCTGGAACTGCGCCATGTTCGCGTCGCACGGGTGATGCGCCGAGCCGCAAACATAGAATCCTCGCTCCAGGTAACGCTCCGGTCGCAACCGCACTCTGAGGTCAGCGAGATAGCCCGCAGCGTCCTGCGGAAGCCGCATCATTTCAGCCAAATGCGTGGTTTCTTCGTCGGGTTCGCCGGTGGCGAGTATGACGGTACCGAACGGGCCGTCGGTGTTTCCCCGCGGCTGTTCTCCCGTGCCGTTCTGCACGCCGACCATATAAGACCCGAGCGAGCCCTCGACGCCGGTGACGCGGCTATTGAGTCGAACTTCTACGCTCGGATTGGCCTCGACGGCGGCGCTCAGCTCTCCAGCAAGCTCGGAGTCTTCCTTCGTTGCCGTACCTCCGAGGGCATCCTTTCGATCGACGAGGGTAACCGGTACACCGGCATACGCGAGCTCGAGCGCTGCCGTCATGCCGGCCACACCGCCACCGATCACGAGCGCCGAAGAAGCGATCTCTGCCTGGGAGGGAATCCGCGGCGTCAGAGCCGTAAGGTGCGCAACCTCCATGGCGATCTGATCTCGGGCACGGATATTCGCGCCATCCTGATCTAGCCGATGAGGCCATGCACAGCCCTCACGGACGTTGACCATGCCGCACAGCTCGGGGTCCATCCCCTCCTCCTGCACGGTCTCTTTGAAGATGCCGCGGTGGGTCCTCGGGCTGCAGCCCGCTACGACGACCCGGTTCAGACTCTGCTCCCGGATCTTCTCTTGCATGAGCTTGCGCCCGTCCGCCGAGCACCAATAGGGCGCGTGCCCGGCAAACACGACATCATCGCTCTCGACGGCGGACTCGGAGAGGGAGTCCACATCGAGGATGTCGGTTATCTGCTCACCGCATTCACAGATGAACACTCCGACGCGCGGCTCACTCGGCTTCTGGGGCGCACTGAAGGGCTGGTAAACCGGGAGATTGATCGAGCTAGCCATGGACCGTTTGCTCCTCGGCACCGACATCCATCCATTCGTCGGCATGATACTCACAGAGCCGGCAGGCCCCGCGAGCGAACTCGGACGGCCACATGTGAACCGTACGGTCGCGGTCGGTAATGTGCTTCAGCGTGATCGCGTCGGTCGGGCACACCTGCACGCAGGTCGCGCACTCGATACAGTCGGCCGACGAAATGCTGAAGGGTGGGGCCACCATCCGGTCAGATCCCCGGTTTGCCATGCTGATTGCGCCGATCCCGACGATCTCTCGACAGGCGCGAACACATCGGGAGCACAGTACGCAAGCATCCGTTGGCAACGTGTACGGCGTGCTGTCGACGCCGACGCTCGCGGCCAACTCCTGAATGAAGGGCGTGTGCCCGGCACGTGCCAAAAGAAGCTGAGCCGCCACCTTGCGGAGTCCGGCGATCTGGTCGGTGTCCGTGTGCACCACTGCGCCGTCCTCCACGGGGTAGGTGCAAGAGGCCACGACCCTGGGCCCGCGCGGCGTCTCCAACTCCACGACACACATGCGGCAACCGCCGTACGGCTTGAGCGCCTCGTGGTAGCACAGCGTCGGAATGTGGAAGCCGTTCTCGCGCGCCGCATCCAGCAGCGTGCGGCCGGCCTCTACTTCTATTTCCTTGCCGTCGATTGTGAGCGCGATCATTTAGTACACCTTTATTCCGCCGAACTTACAAACCTGCATGCACATGCCACAGCGCGTGCATGCTTCGGCGTCGATGTGGTGGGTCTCTCGCTTCTCTCCGCTGATGGCGTCCACCGGACAGTTGCGCGCGCAGACCATACAGCCCGTGCAGACCTCTTCGTCGATCTCGTAGGTGATGAGCCCACGGCACGTGCCGGCGGGACAGCGCTTCTCAACAACGTGCGCCTCGTACTCGTGGCGGAAGTACCGCAACGTCGACAGCACCGGGTTCGGAGCCGTCTGCCCGAGACCGCATAGCGACGAGACCTTCACCATCGGCGCCAGCTCTTCCAGCCTGGCGATGTCCTCCGGCTCGCCGTCGCCGTCGCAGATGCGCGTCAGGATATCGAG
>CALAKE010000085.1 GCA_937922775.1 uncultured bacterium
CGGGGAGGGACATTCAGAATCGAGATGGACCAGGTGGTTCCCCCGATCCCGACGCCGGAGGACACACCCTGGGTCAAACACGTCCAGATCCAGAGCGAGCTGCTCACGGCATTCTGGGGCCGTCCGATGTTCCTGGGAGCCTATGTACTCCTGCCGTACGGATTCGACGATCACCCGGAAACGCGCTACCCGTTGGTGATCAACCACGGGCACTTCCCGCGCGGATTCCCGGAGTTCCGCGACGCGCCGCCTACTCCGGATCTGACCGGCTCCGCCCGCACGCGAGCGGAGTATGCGTACGACCTGTACCAGAAGTGGACCTCCAACGACTTCCCGCGCATGCTGATTGTGAAGATCGAGCATGCCAATCCGTTTTACGACGACTCATACGCGGTCAACTCCGAGAACCTGGGACCCTACGGCGACGCCATCGTGCAGGAGTTGATCCCCTACCTGGAGGAGCGCTTCCGGGGAATCGGCGAAGGTTGGGCGCGAACGATGTACGGCGGCTCGACCGGGGGTTGGGAGGTGCTGGGGCAGCAGATCTTCTACCCCGACGAGTTCAACGGCGCCTGGTCGTTCTGCCCCGACTCGGTCGACTTCCGCCAGTACGAAATGATCAACATCTACGAGGACGACAACGCCTACTTCATGGAGAGTGACTGGAAGCACACGCCGAAGATCTCCGGCCGCAACTGGCTAGGGCACCCGATCGTCACCGTCGAAGAAGACATGCACTGGGAGACGGTGCTCGGGAACAAGAGCCGCTCCGGCGAGCAGTGGGCGATTTGGGAGGCGGTCTACGGCCCGGTCAACAGTGACGGTTACCCGGCGCCCATCTGGGACCCGTTGACGGGCGACATCGACCACGAGGTGGCGGAGTATTGGCGACAAAACAACGACCTGAGCTACATCCTCGAGCGGGACTGGGCGACGCTGGGCCCGAAGCTGGTCGGCAAGTTGAACATCTACACCGGCGACATGGATAGCTGGCATCTCAACAACTCGGTCTATCTGATCGAGGAGTTCCTCGAGAGCACGACCGATCCCTACTACGCCGGCCACATCGAGTACGGGGATCGCTACGAGCACTGCTGGACCGGGGTGCACGGCCAGCCCTTGCGCATCCAGGGCCGGACCGTGATCCAGCGTTTCCTGCCGCAGATGGCGGAGCACATCCTCCGCAGTGCCCCCGAGGGAGCCGACATCACGAGCTGGCGGTACTGATGTGAGAGGACGGCGGCTCGCCTCACCACACCTTGCGCGGGTCCTTATGGGTGAGAAAAGAGTGATATCTAGACGACAGGCGCTTCGCATGGGCGGCGCAGGTCTGCTTCTGCCGTTCGCGGATCGGCTGCCAGGCTCCCTCTTCCCACACGGGACCGAACCGGTAGTCCTCGGGGTGATCGCCGACCTTCACCACGGTCTCGAACCCTCTGCCACGGAGCGTCTTGATGTGTTCCTGCAGGAGGCTGCGGCAAGGAATCCCGACGGGATAATCCAGCTCGGGGACTTCAATTATGGTACGTCGGAAGCGGATGAATGCATGAATCTCTGGAACGGGTTCGGCGGCCGACGGTTCCACGTCCTCGGCAATCACGACATGGACAAGACCTCCAAGGAGCAGACGGTTGAGTACTGGCAGATGCCGGGACGCTACTACTCGTTCGACCTGGGCGGCTTCCATTTCGTGGTTCTCGACCGCAACAACCTGAAGACTCCCGAGGGGTATGTCCCCTATGACCACGCGAATTTCTACGTGGATAGCGCCATGCGGGGACACGCCGATCCGGAACAGCTCGAGTGGCTGCGTTCCGACCTTGAGTCGACTCGTCTGCCGACGGTGGCATTCGTGCACCAGGGACTGGGCATGCGGGATGAGATCCTGCCAGTTGATAACGCCCGGGGCGCGGTGGATCAGGTGCTCCGGGAGGCAGGGCGTTCAGATGGCAGACCGGGTGTGGTCGCCTGCTTCTGCGGTCATCACCACCTGGACCGTTACAACCTGATGGGCCGGATCCACTACGTCTGGATCAACAGCATCAGTTACTACTGGGTCGGTGAACAGTACGGCAGAATGGCTCCCTACCGGGATCCGTTGTTCGCCTTTCTCACCTTCAATCCGGAGGGACATATCCTGGTCGAAGGTCGCGACACGGTGTGGGACTCACCTTCACCCCGCGAGCGCGGCTATCCCGGCGCTGATGACCTCACACCGTTTATCTCTGATCGTCGGCTTACCCGGACACCCTGAACCGAGCCAGCCTCGACGATACCGCCAGCGATGCCGCCTATCGGTTTTGATGGCGGAGCATATTCTCCGCACGGCCCCTGAAGGCGCCGACATGACGAGCTGGCGCTGCTGATGTGAGAGGGCGAGGGTTCGCCTCACCACACCTTGAGCGGGCCCTTGATGGTCGGGATCTTGTCGCGCATCCACTCGGCGGAAGCGTCGGCGTGGCACGTCGCTCCGGTGCCGAAGGCGCCGTTGCACGACTGCGGGCCGTTGGCCTCGACCTTGAAGTTGTGGAAACGCTCGACGAGCCCGCTCTCCGCAACAGCATACCCGGCCATGTGGCAATCGATACAACGCAGGGCGCCGGATTCCATGAGCGCTGCCTTCGATGCCACGAGGTCGTGGTACTCGTGGTGACAGTATTGGCACTGGGCGTTGAGCTGCTTGGGGTCTGACCGGTCGATGAAGGTGTAGCTGACGGGATCGGCACGGTCCGATCCGGGGGTCAAGTTCGTGACCAGCGACTCCTCCAGGCTCTCGTCGAGCCCCACCGGATGACAGGCGCCGCAGGTCACGCCCTCCCAAGTACCTTTCTCGATCGGCACGCCTGCGGCCTCGTCTCCGCTCCGAGCTAGGCTCTCTCGCCGTCAGCCAGACTCCGCGGGAGCCGCCGTGCCTGGCTTGCCACGGGCCCTGCGGCGCCAATGGAAGACCACCACCGCGGTCAGCCAAAGCGCGACGGCGGCCCCGAAGACCCGAATCGCCAGCGACGACTCCTCATACTCGGGCCTCCACATCAGGATGTGGTGGGGGGGGTCCAGGACGACCTCGTCGACCCTCTCATCGACGGCCAGCGAGAATTCCGTCAGCCGCTCCCTGAGCTCGACGACGTGCTCTCCGCCCACGGGTGAGCCGGAGCCAGCCAAGCCGAGCGTCAGGAAGAGGTGATAGGGCTCGCCCGTCTGGATCTGGCGAATCGTACCCTCGATGAGCCCGCCTCGATCCGTCGACGAATAGTCCCACTGCAGCTCGAGCTCCGGCGCGCCGGTGCGGTCCATCCATTGCTCGAAGAACGTCTCCAGCTCGGCCTCGGGTCCGGCGGCCTCAACGAAGGCGGCGCGCAGTTCATCGAGGCTCATGTTTCGACCCCGGTAGGTGTCGATCAGACCTCGCAGCGTGGCGAAGAAGAGGTCATCGCCGACACGGCGCCGCAGCATGCGGTAGACCCAGGGACCTTTGGCGTCGGCAAGATCATGCTGCCAGCCGCCGGGCTCCAGTTGCGACAGCGGACGATCTTCGCCTCGGGCGATCATCTCGAAGTAGCCCTTGGCGGACTGCCGGGGGGCGTATCCCGGAATCGAGAAATCCAGGAACTCGGTCGCCGCGTCGACCCCGTGAACGGCCTCGAGCGCCACGACGGCGCCGTACTGGGCGAGCGTCTCGGTGCACACTGTGTTGCCCGGCCCCCGGCTGCCGACAAGGCTACCCCACCAGGCGTGCGCGGCTTCATGGGCGAGCAGGGGTAGGTTGCCGTCCGGCCCCCGGAACGAGCGCGAGACGGCCATGATGAGGCCCTGCTGGGAGGCCGCGTACCACTCGAAGCGCTCGTCCGGCACCTCGGCAACGCCGTAGCTCGGGTACGGGAAGGCGCCGAATCGCTTCTCCATGGCCTCGATCGCCAGGGCCAGCATTTCGGCCAGCCTTTCGGCAGTCGCCTCCTTGGGTGTCAGCAGATAGACGCTCACGTCCCGATCACCGATGCGGTGACGCGCCACGTCGTAGGGGCCCGCCGCGAACGAGCGAGCCATGGGCACGTCGAGCGTCCACTCCTCGACCGCCTCGTCGCCTTCTTCGGTTCGCCGTTCGAGCCTGCCCTCACTGAGACTCGTCCAGCCGACCGGCATGCGGAACGTGGTCGTGCCCGTGGCGCTCATTCGCTGCGACATCGAGCGGCCGGAGTCATCGGCGGGAAACGGGTACCAGCCATCGGTCCACGAAGCCGTGGCCACGTCCGGGTCAACGCGGATCTGGTTGCCCTTGCCCTCCCCGCTGCATTCGAAGCGGAGCTGCACCTCGTCGCCCTGGCGGGCCGGCTCGACGAGCGCGACCTGCGCATACAGCCACGCCGGGTGTTCCGGATGGGGGATGTTCAGCTCGACGCTCGCGGCGTCGGCCCCCTCGACCGAGACGAACTCGAAGATGGCGTCGCGGCTGTTCAAGCCGAGTCGAGGCCCCACCGGGCACTCGAACTCGCAGCGCAAGGTCAAGACGCCGCTCGTGTTCAGCGTCTCCTCCTCGGGATTCAGCTCGACGTCCACGTCCATGCGAGTGAGCGTCCAGACGGAGCCGGTCGGCTCTTCCTGTGTGCGCGCGACACCGGAGACTCCGAATGTGACGAGGAGCACGCACAGGGCAACGGCGTGCAGTTGGCGACGCGATGAGTGGTCTCTACCCGAGCAGGACAACTCGCAAGACATCGGGCCTCTCCCGGTCGACGCAAGCCCCGTCGGGACGCTCGGCTCCAGCCATCCAACCGCTGCGAGCGGCGCCCGTCTGCGGCTTCGAATCGTGTTGATGAGGTTACAGCCCAGAGTACTCCACGGGGGGCCCGATTCTTCCGCACGATCGTATGAGCCAGAGGTAGCTCGGCTACGACTGGGGTGCCTGCCCCACGATGTCGAGAATCAGCGACTTGTAGCGATCGGCGAAGCTCTCGAGGGCGAGCCGAGCCTTGGACAGATGGGTCTCGGTCATGGGCAACGAGACGAACATGTCGCCACGCCCGCACACCGAAACGCCTGCGAGCAGCAGCTCCATGTGCAGGAGCGGGCGGAGCGATTGGTTCTCCACGGTGATGTCGGCCGTTTTTCGGATCGGCCGGGGCGAGAACTGAATCGCGAAGATGGACCCCATCCCGTTGCAGCGCATCGGCACCTCTCGCTCCTCGAACATCTCGTTGAGCGAGATTCGAAAGGCCTCGGACGATTCGAAGAACTCCGCCGCGCGTTCCGGCGTATAGACCCGGCCCATCGCGGCGCAGCCGGCGGCCATCGAGCACACGTTGTTGTTGAAGGTGCCGGCGTGGCCCCAGGATCCTTCCTTCTTCGGGTTGAAGCGTTCCATGATCTCGGCGCAACCACCGAACGCACCCGTCGGCATGCCGCCGCCGATGTACTTCCCGAGCGACGTCAGGTCGGGCTCGATGCCCCACAAGCCCTGGAGACCCGCCGGGCCGAGCCGCGACGTCTTGACCTCATCGAAGATCAACAGTGCCCCGGCTTCACGCGTCTCTCGCCGCAGCATGTCGAGGAACTCCCGGCTGCCGGGGATGTTGCCGCCGGCGCCCAGGAGGGGCTCGACCAGGACGGCCGCGAGCTCGTCGGCGGCGCCGCGGATCAGCTCGGCGGTGCCCTCGACGTCGTTGTACTCACCCAGGACGAAGTCGTAGGGGACGTTGAGCGGCGAGCCGCCGGCCGGGAACTTCAGGACGCCACCGTGGTAGGCGCCGCCGAACACCAGGACCTTGTCGCGGCCGGTCATGGCGAGGGCCGCGGCCAGCGCCATGAGGTTGGCCTCGGTACCCGAGTTGCAGAACCGGATCTTCTCGATCGAGGGGAACCGTTCGCACAGCAGGCTCCCCAACTCTCGTTCGAAACGGGTCTGCCCACCCATGGCGACGCCGGTGTCGAGAGCCTCGTGCACCGCGGTCTTAATGGTCTCGTTCGAATGGCCGAACAGGCCGGCCGAGAACTCGCCGACGAAGTCCACGTAGGTGTGGCCGTCCAAGTCGGTGACCTCCGCGCCCTCCCCGGCGACCATGGTCAGGGGGAAAGGCTCGAAGAACAGAACCGATCGTGTGTTGCCGCCCGGAAGGCTGCGCTCCGCCTCGCGGTCGGCGGCCTGGCTGCGCGGATTGAGCGAGACGTACCGCGCCCGGGCGTCAGCGATGGCCTGCGCCAGGCGGTCCAAGCTCAGATTCCTTTCAGGACGAGAGCGATGCCTTGCCCGACGCCGATGCACATGGTGCAGAGCGCCAGCTTGCCGCCGTCGCGCTGGAGCTGATCCATGGCGGTCAGCGCCAGGCGGGCGCCGCTCATGCCGAGCGGGTGGCCCAAGGCGATGGCGCCGCCGCGGGTGTTGATCCTGGGGTCATCATCGGCCAGCCCCAGTTCGCGGCTGCACGTGAGCGCCTGGGCGGCGAAGGCCTCGTTGAGCTCGATGACGTCGAAGTCGTCCAGGGTCAGCTCCAGGCGCGCGAGCAACTTCCGGGTCGCCGGAACCGGCCCGATTCCCATGGTCCTCGGCGGTACTCCGGCAACGGCCATGCCGAGAACGCGCGCCTTCGGCTCGAGGCCATGGCGCTTGGCTCCCGCCTCCGAGGCCAGCAACAGGGCCGCCGCGCCGTCGTTGATACCCGAGGCGTTTCCCGCGGTCACCGTGCCGTCGGGAAACAGCGTTCTCAGCTGCGCGAGTCTTTCGAGCGACGTCTCGCGGGGATGCTCGTCCTTCTCGACGATCAGAGGTTCCTGCTTGCGCCGCGGAACGCTAACCGCGCAGATCTCGCCGGCGAGACGGCCATCCGCCTGTGCGGCAGCCGCCTTGGCCTGACTCCAGAATGCGAACCGATCCTGGTCCTCCCGGCTGATGCCATGCTCTTCGGCCAGGTGCTCGGCCGTCTGCGGCATGGCGTCCGTGCCGTACTGTTCTTCCATCTTCGGGTTGATGAAGCGCCACCCCATGGTGGTGTCGTACATCTTCGGCGTGCGCCCGAACGCGCTTTCCGCCTTGCCGATGACGAACGGTGCGCGCGACATGCTCTCCACGCCGCCGGCGATCGTCAGATCGCCTTCACCGATCTTGATGGCGTTGGCGCAGGCACCCACGGCATTGAGCCCGGAGCCGCACAGTCGATTGATGGTGGAGGCCGGAACCTCCTGGGGCAGGCCGGCCAGGAGGCTGCTCATGCGGGCCACGTTGCGGTTGTCTTCGCCGGACTGATTGGCGCAGCCCAGCATCACGTCGTCCACGGCGTCGCCATCGACGCCGGGATTGCGCTCCATCAGGGCCCTGATCGGGATCGCCGCAAGATCGTCCGTCCGGACGGTCGACAGGCTCCCTCCGTAGCGTCCGACGGGCGTCCGAATGCCGTCACACAGGAATACGTCGGTCATCTTTCCAGTCCTGTTCTCGAGTAGGGCCCGATGTCGACGCCGTTACTCGGCCGGCAAGATCGGTGCTCCGGTCTTCTCTTCGACTTCCTCGAACGTGACGCCCGGCGCCAGCTCGAAGACCCGGAACCCGTCGGGAGTGACGTCGACCACGGCAAGGTCAGTATAGATCCGCGACACGACGCCCACCCCGGTCAAGGGATAGCTGCATTGCTCGACCAGCTTGGGCTCGCCCTTCTTGGTCGTGTGCTGGGTGATCACGTAGATGCGATCGACACCTTGAACCAGGTCCATGGCCCCGCCAACCGCCGGAATGGCGCCCGGTGCGCCCGTCGACCAGTTCGCCAGGTCGCCGTTCGCCGCCACCTGCATGGTGCCGAGGACGCAGACATCGATATGGCCCCCGCGGATCATGCTGAAGCTGTCGGCGTGGTGGAAGTACGAAGCGCCGGGAAGCTCGGTCACGTACTTCTTGCCGGCGTTCATCAGATCGAGGTCTCGTTCCTCGTCGGTCGGCGGCGGCCCCATCCCGAGCATGCCGTTCTCGGTGTGGTAGATGAACTCGCGGCCCTCGGGGACGAACTTCGCGACCAACTCCGGAATCCCGATCCCCAAGTTGACGTAGGAGCCGTCGGGGATGTCCTGGGCCGCTCTCGCCGCCATCTGCTCTCGATTCCAGCCGCCGCTCATGGGTAGCTCCTCTCGTCGGCAATCAGGGTGTCCTCGTGGACCGGATCAGCGACCTCGACGACGCGGTCCACGAAGATGCCGGGAGTGACCACGAGCTCGGGGTTGATCTCGCCCCGGGCCATCAGCCGCTTGGTCTGTACGATGGTCGTGGTGGCCGCCATGCACATGAGGGGGCTGAAGTTCCGCGCGGTCTTGTTGTAGGTCAGGTTGCCGAGAGGGTCGGCTGTCTCGGCCTTGATCAACGCGAAATCAGCCTTGAGCCAGCGCTCCATCACGAAAGAGCGACCCTCGAACTCTCGCGACTCCTTGCCCTCGGCCAGGATCGTGCCCACCGTGCTCGGGGTGTAGAAGGCCGGGATCCCCGCGCCCCCTGAACGAATTCGCTCGGCCAGGGTTCCCTGCGGGACGAGCTCGAGCTCGACCTTGCCCGCCTCGTACATCTTCGGGAACACCCGAGACTGACTGGAACGGGGAAAGGAGCAGATCATCTTGCTCACCTGACCGGTCCCGATCAGCGCGGCCAGCCCCACCTCACCGTTGCCGGTGTTGTTGTTGATGACGGTCAGGTCGCTGGTGCCCTGGTCGATCAGCGCGTGGATCAGCTCGATCGGGCTGCCCGAAGCACCAAAGCCACCCACCATCACGGTCGCGCCGTCCGGGATATCGGCCACGGCCTCCGCGACGGATGAGTACGTCTTGTCAATCACTGGTATTTCTCCTGACTGCGATTCATGAGCAGTGAGTTCTGAATTTCGAATCCTCGGGTGTGAGGACTAAAGGAAGACCTCCGTCGCCTCCCAAAGAGCCTCGATGCGGTCGATACGGGCCGCCGCATCGTCATGCAGATCCCGGGCGACCTGCGAGACGAGAGACTCGGCAATCGCCACGATGGGGACGGAGCTGTCGAACGGACCGACGGCAGGCACCTCGATCTCGCACCACTGGTCGGCCACCGCGACGAGCGGAGAAAGCGGGCTGTCGGTAATCGCGACGATCGTGACACCCGATCGAGCGAGGAAGTGCGCCGTTGTGGTAACGCGCCGCCGGTAGCGAAAGAAATCGAAGACGATTGCCGCGTCGCCCGGCCCCGCGTTGCTCAGGTCGGTGCCCATCGAGCGATCCTCGATGAGATGCACGCCCGGCCGGATGATGGACAGGCGCCTATGGAAGGCGTGGGCGCCCGCCTGAGAGGTCTCGCCGGAGAGGACCCAGACGTTCTCGGCGCGCACGAAGGGCGCGGCGAGGGCGGCTCGGCGCTCGCCGTGAACCGCCTCGAACACGGAGGCGATGGCGCTATCGAGCGCCTCCCTGGCCGGTCGAGAGCTCTCCTCATCGTGCCGGATCCGCTCACTCGGGCGCGCCAGGCGGCGCGAGAGGTCGCGGCGGGCGTTGCGTTGCAGCTGCGTGTAGCCGTCGAAGCCGAGCTTTCGGGCGAAGCGCACGACCGAGGGACGACTGGCGCCGACGCGATCCGCGAGGTCCGAAACCGTACCGAAGGCGAGCAGTGTCGGCTCGGCCAACACCGCTTCCGCGATGCGGCGTTCGATCGGCGTGAGCTCGTTGCTCACCGCGGCGACCAGGTCTCGGGTGGAGGCGGGGGCTTCCGAAGTGTTCATCTCGTTACATTACCACGCTTCGAGAGTCCGGCGTGTTACACTACGGGCCTGGGCGTGGCAGGTCGCGAGAGCGACATCCCGAAAGCGAAATCCCGAAAACGAGGTGTGTGATGGCCACAGAAGACCCCTATGTTCCGACGGAGCGGGAACAGGCGTTCCTGGACACCATCGAGAGTCCCAACTACGACCGTCAGATCATCATCGGCTTGAAGCCCTTCTTCGAAGACAGGGCGCCGGAGGACATGAAGGGCTTCTACTCCGCGGAGGAGGTCGCCGAACTGTCGCACCTGCACGGGACGGAGCGGGATGTGGAGAACCGGATGCCGGTGAAGATCACCCGGCACTACTTCGAGATCGCCAAGAACAGCAAGGCGGTACAGCGGATCGTCAAGGCCAGCCCGGACGAGACGCTCAGCTTGGCCGGCTCCGAAGACCCCGGCTACCAGATGGACTTCGCCCCGGTCGAGGGGATGCTGCACAAGTACGAGATGGGCCTACTCTACGTCGTCTCTACCTGCTCGGCGCACTGTCGCTTTTGCTACCGCGAGGAGCTGATCGGCCAGAAGGAGGTCGAGCGCCAAGACGGTACGGTCGCCCGAAAAGGGCTGGCGAAGATCAAGGCCGTCACCGACTACGTGCGAACCCACAACGAAGCCGTTGCCGCCAACGGTGGTACCCACCCGGTGACCGGCCGCGAGAAGCTCCGCGAGATCCTGATGTCCGGCGGCGATGTGATGGTGCTGCCCAACCGGAAGATCGGCGAGTGGCTCGCCGCTCTTGCCGAAGCAGGGGTGGAATCGATTCGTCTGGGAACCAAGGAAC
>CALAKE010000086.1 GCA_937922775.1 uncultured bacterium
GTGACGGTACAGACAATGGGCCGCATCCTGTGCCTCCTCGACAGTCAGGACAAGACTGTGGCGCGGGCGGTCTTCCAAGAAGCGAAAGCGGTGGATCCCGCGACCGACCATGACGTACGGGATATGCAAGCGATGCTGCGCATCCTACCCATCCGGGGATATGACACGCAGCACAAGGCGGTGGTGCGTTTCATTGAAAACGACATGGGGCTGGCCCGTATCGAAAAGACTGAGCTCTCTCTCGCCCTTGCTGCAATCAACCTCGCGCCGGGCGAATACTCCTCCAAGCTCCGTCTCGAGCTCGACCCCGCCATGCGGGCGGATGAGGCAACTAAGCTTATCCACCGCACTCTCCTCAACACCATTCGGGCAAATGAAGAAGGCACACGCCATGACCTCGACTCGGAGTTCTTGCATGATTTCCGAGTCGCCGTCCGACGCACGCGATCGGCCCTCCGGCAGATCTGGGGCGTGTACCCGCCTAAGGTTGTCGAACGATTCAGCGACGAGTTTCGCTGGCTAGGTCAAATCACGGGACCGACGCGGGACCTCGATGTTTACCTGCTGAAAATAGCTGATTACGAAGCCACGCTGCCCTCCGGAGTGGGCGAGGATCTACAGCCGCTGGTGGAGTTCCTGCACCACCGGCAGCACGGAGAGCAGAGTCGCCTGGCACTGTCTCTCGTCGAAGAGCGATATCAATCGCTGATGCGAGCTTGGCGGGACTTCCTCGATGAACCGGTAGTTTCCGATCCCGGGCTCCCGAATGCTCGCCGAGCGATTCACGAGGTCGCCTCCGAGCGTATCTGGAAGGTCTACCGGAGAGTCCGCAAGAGTGGTCGCGCCATCACCCCGGCCTCGCCTCCAGAGGCTCTGCATCGTCTTCGCATCGAATGCAAGAAGCTCCGCTACTTGCTGGAGTTCTTCCGCAGCCTCTACGACGCCGGCCAGATAGAACGGATGGTGCGCACCCTCAAGCAACTACAGGACAACCTGGGCGACTTCAATGACTACCAGGTGCAGCAGGAAAGCCTCAGGTCATTCGCCGACCAGATGCTCGAGGATGGCGCCACTCAGGCAGATACACTCATGGCAATGGGTCGCCTGGTCGAGCGCCTCGAGGAGGGCCAGGCTGAGGAACGCCAGCGATTCGCTGAGCGCTTCCGGCGATTTGCGGCCAAGAAGAACCACGCCCGCTTCAAGCGCCTGTTCAAACCACTTCGAAAGACCCGGCCGTCTCGAAACGAGACGCAACTAGAGCCGGCTCCTGTACACGATGCCCCTGCGCCCGATGCCCCCGCGCCCGATGCCCCCGCGCCCGATGCCCCCGCGCCCGATGCCCCCGCGCCCGATGCCCCTGCGCCCGAGGCCCGCGAGGCCAGTCCGAAACCGTTGACTGAACCTCTTCCCGACCCACAGGACCCAACGTGAAGATATTCGCGACCTACAACATCAAGGGGGGAGTGGGGAAGACGGCCAGCTCGGTGAACCTCGCCTACTTGTCCGCACAGGAGGGAGCGCGAACGTTGGTTTGGGATCTCGACCCTCAAGGAGCTGCGACCTTCTACTTTCGCGTCAAGCCCAAGGTCAAGGGCGGCGGCAAGAAGCTGATCGAGGGGAAGGGCAATCTAGACCCACGCATTCGTGGTACGGACTTCGACAATCTCGACCTTCTTCCCGCGGATTTTTCCTACCGGCACTTGGACCTCTTTCTCGACGCGGCCAAGAAGCCCAGGAAAAGGCTGCGCCGCCTGCTGAGGCCCTTTGCCGACGAGTACGATCACGTGTTCCTGGACTGCGCGCCGAGCATATCGTTGGTCTCGGAAAGCGTCTTCGTGGCTGCGGATTGCCTCTTGGTTCCCTCGATTCCTACGACCCTGTCGCTGCTGACGCTCGAGAGGCTCGCCAAACACTTGCGCCGGAATGACCTGGATGAGCTTCTGGTTCTTCCGTTCTTCTGCATGGCCGACCTACGCAAGTCGATGCATCGAGAGATTTGCCTGAGCCCCCACGATGGGCCGTACGACTTTCTCGAGGCGAGAATCCCGTACTCGAGCTATGTCGAGCGCATGGGCCTGCATCGAGCGCCGCTGGCGACCTTCGCGGGCTGGTCCGCCGCGGCGCACGCCTATGAGGAGCTTTGGCGCGAGATCAGGACAAGGGCCTATGGTGAGAGTCCTTTGGCTTTCGTCGCAAGCCCGAGTTGGAGCCCGTAGATGCTCGAGAATCTGGATCTCGGCCGCAAGCTCTCCAAGCAAGAATACAAGGAGAAGATGCCGGAGTTGCAGTACGACCTGCACCGGCTGCAGCGCGCCCTCTGGCAGGCCCGGGTGGCCACGATCATCGTCTTCGAGGGTTGGGATGTCGCCGGCAAGGGCACGGCGATCAGCAAACTCACCCAGCGGCTGGAGCCGCGCGGCTTCGAGCTGTTCGCTATTCGCGCCCCGCGTTCGTACAACAAGCCCATGCCCTGGTTGTGGCGTTTTTGGCGGCGCCTACCGAGCTACGGAAAGATCGGGATCTTTGACCATAGCTGGTACGGCAAGGTGCTCGTCGAACGTGTGGAGGGCTTGACTCCGGAAGAGGATCTGCCGCTGATCTATTCGAATATCAACAGCTTCGAGCGGGCTCTTGCCGACGACCGCTACATCTTCGTCAAGTTCTTCCTCCACATCAGCAAGAAGGAGCAGGCGAAGCGTTTCAAGAAGCTGGAGTCTGATCCTCTGACCGCCTGGCAGGTCGAGAAGCACGACTGGAAACACCATGACCAGTACGAGCAGTACCTGACTGCAGCAGAAGAGATGCTGGCACAGACAGAAACCGAGTGGGCCCCGTGGTCGATCGTCGAGGCGACTGACAAGCGTTGGGTACGCGTGAAGGTCTTCGAGTCGGTCATTCGCCGCCTGCGCCTCGGTCTCCAGACACACGGATACGGGCTGCCCGACGAGAGTGGTCGGGAAGATAGCCGTCTCGGGCTCGAAGAAGACGACAAGTACTTGGAAGGCTAGCTGATGCTCGAAACCATCGACCTCGACAAGAGGATCAGCGACGAGGATTATCGATCTCAGCTTGTCCGCCACCAGCTCGAGCTGCGCCGCTACGCGTACGAGCTCTACCGTCAACAACGCGCACTGATCGTCGTCTACGAGGGCTGGGACGCCGGCGGCAAGGGTGGCAACATCCGGCGCCTCACCGAGAAGCTCGACCCGCGCGGCTATCACGTCCACACGATCGCCGCTCCCGATGGTGAGGACAAGGAGCATCACTATCTGTGGCGCTTCTGGCGCCGCCTCATCTCGCCCGACGAAAAGCAGATCGTCATCTTCGATCGCAGTTGGTACGGGCGCGTCATGGTGGAGCGTGTCGAGGGGTTCGCCACCGAACGCGAGTGGCGCCGCGCGTACCGGGAGATCAATGAGTTCGAGCGCCAGCTCGTTGACTCGGGCTGCATGATGGCCAAGTTCTGGCTACACATCTCCGCCGACGAACAGCTTCGCCGCTTCGAGGCCCGACGCGACACGCCCTACAAGCGCTGGAAGCTGACCGAAGAAGACTGGCGTAACCGGCAGAAGTGGGACCTCTACGCCCAAGCGGTCGAGATGATGCTGGTGAAAACCAGCACGCGCAGAGCTCCCTGGACCATTGTCGAGGCCAACGACAAACACTATGCGCGCGTGAAGACCTTGAGGAAGCTCAGCGAGCTCCTCGCGACCGAGCTCGGCTCCATCGAAGACCTGGACGGTGGCGAGAAGAAGAACAACAAGAAAAAGAACAAGAGCTCGGGAAAGAGCGCCAGCAAGAAGTCGTAGAAGAGCTCCAGCTACACGGGCTGGTCGAGAATCCAGTCGAGCTTCCGTCCTTGCCGCATCATTTCCTCAAATGCCTGTGGTAGCCCTGCGCGTCGGATCGCGGTAGTCGCCGCCTCGACGTCGTAGTCGACCCGGTAGTGCTGCACTGCCAGTCCTTCGCCTTCGAGGTCCATCACGGCATACCCGGCACGCGGATCGCCATCGTCTTGCCTGCCG
The DNA here is from genome assembly GCA_937922775.1 of uncultured bacterium. Lineage (GTDB taxonomy): Bacteria > Acidobacteriota > UBA890 > UBA890 > UBA890 > CALAKE01. Next base: position 4,026 of record CALAKE010000086.1, read on the forward strand.
ACGCTTCCCGTGTTGACGAACCAGGCGTCGTCGACCTTTCGGGTAAATGCGATGTGGCTATGACCCACAATGATGACGTCTGCCTGGGCGATTTCCGCCAGCTCGAGCAGCCGTACCTCCGGTGTGTCGACATAGAGGTGCTCGCTGACCGAAGCCGGGCTGCCATGCGTGAGCATCACGCGGCGGCCCGATATCTCGAGCCTGACCTCGCGCGGTAGCGAGACCAAATAAGCAAGGCTCTCCTCGCTCAGGCTCTCATAGGCCCATTTGAAGGCGAGGTATTTCTCCGGCCTCTTCTTGGCGCGCCACTTGGCTTCTTTCGCCGGGAATTTCAGCACCTTGAGGTCGTAGTTGCCAACCACGCTGACCGCACCCTCGGCGCGCAGGCGCTGCACTACCTCCTCTGGAAACGCGTTGTAGCCGACGAAGTCACCGACGTTCCAAACGGCCTCGACGCCGTGTGTCTCGGCGTGCTCGAGAACGGCCTCGAGAGCCGGCAGGTTGGCGTGCACATCGCCGATGAGGGCAACTCTCATCGCGTGGATTCCTGATTCCTCGTGCGAACGAGCTCCTCGCCCGCGATCAGTCTTCAAGATGCCAGGCCCGGCCTCCCTCACATAAGCGAGCTTGCGAGCTCAGCGGCTCCTCGCCGTCGCCGGGCGACAGGCGCTCGTAGGTTGCGTCGGGCAGCAGGCGTCGCGCCTGAACGTTATCGCGCAGGTGAAGAAAGAGGATCTCGTCGCGTAGGGCCGTTCTCAGGCGCTCGTCCTCCACGGGGAAGGTCACCTCGACCCTGCCGTTGAGGTTCCGCGGCATGAGATCGGCGCTCCCCAGAAACACCTCTTCATCGCCCCCGTTGCGGAAATAGAAGATGCGGGTATGTTCGAGAAACCGCCCGACAACCGAGGTGACAGTGATGTTTTCGCTGACGCGCGCAACCCCGGGCCGCAGACAACAAATGCCGCGTACCTGAAGGTCGACCTTCACGCCTGCCATCGAGGCACGATAGAGAGCTTTGATACTCTTCTTGTCGACCAGCGAGTTGACTTTGAAGGCCAGGTAGCCGTCGCCATGCTCCTTGTGGCGCTCGATCTCCCGCTCGATGCGCGAGAGGATCTCGCTGCGGGTCGACACTGGTGAGACCAGGAGCTTGGAATACTCCTGTTTGTGGGAATAGCCGGTCAGCACGTTGAAGAGATCCGAAACGTCGGCAGCGATCTCGGGATCGGTAGTGAAGTAGCCGAGGTCGGTGTAGACGCGCGCCGTCACCGGGTTGTAGTTGCCGGTACCCAGGTGCACGTAGCGCTGGATGCCACCTGCCTCACGGCGCACAACAAGGCACATCTTGGAGTGGATCTTCAGCCCGACAAGGCCGTAGACCACGTGCACGCCGGCCCGTTCCAGCGCCCTCGCCCAGCCGATGTTGTTCTCCTCGTCGAAGCGCGCTTTCAGCTCGACGATCGCCGCCACCTGTTTGCCGTTCTCACGCGCCTGCATCAGCGCCTTGACGACCGGCGAGTTCGGTCCCACCCGATACAGTGTCTGTTTGATCGCCAGCACATCCGGATCGTTGGCAGCCTGGTTGATGAACTCGATGACCGGATTGAAGCTGTCGAAGGGATGGTAGAGCAGCACGTTGCGTTTGCGCAGCGTCGAGAACAGATCGTCACCATTGCTGAGCACGGGCGGGACAGTCCTCAAATACGGCTTGTCCTTGAGCTCCGGTCGGTCGGCCCGCATCAACTCCATGACGTCGGCCAGCCCCAACGGCGCGTCGAGGGCGAATACTTGATAGGGCTGCAGCTCGAGGTTGCTAGTGAGAATGTCTCGAATGGACTCGGGCATCTGATTATCGACCTCGAGTCGCACCGCGGAGCCGAAGTGCCTCTGCTCGACCACCTCCAACATTGCCGCGAGCAGGTCGGATGCCTCGTCTTCCTCGATCTCGAAATCAGCATCACGGGTGACTCGGAAGGGATAGCAGGCGACGACATCCAGTCCGGGGAAGAGAAGATCGAGGTTCGCGGCGATGACTTGCTCGATCCAGACGAAATGATTCGATTGAGAGGTTTCCAGGCCGAGGCGCTCGTAGCTATCGGCCTTCTCCTCGCTCGGAAGAGGAAGCAGGCGGTCGAATATGGGAGGCACCTTGATACGGGCGAACCGCTCGCCCCCCTGGGGATCATTCACCTCAACAGCCAGGTTGATGCAGAGGTTGGAGATGTGCGGGAACGGGTGCCCCGGATCAAAAGCCAGCGGCGTGAGCGCTGGGAAGATCTCGCTTTTGAAATGCTTTCGAAGCAGTTTGCGCTGCTTCTTCTTGAGCTGATCGTAATCGAGCACCCTGACGTCAGCCTCACTGAGCTTGGGCTGGAGGTCGTTCATCCAGAGGGCCGAACTGGTGGTGAGGGCCGGCTTCAGGCGGCTACGGATTTCAGCAAGCTGTTCTGCCGCCGTCATGCCGTCGGCGGGCTTCTTGAGAACCCCACCAGCGAGTTGGCGCCGCAGCCCCGAAACCCGGACCATGAAGAACTCATCGAGGTTGCTGTGAAAGATGGAGAGGAACTTCGCCCTTTCGAGTAGAGGGTTTCTCGTGTCGAGAGCCTCTTCGAGGACACGCTCGTTGAACCGCAGCCAGCTCACCTCTCGATTGATGTAGTAGGTGCGATGGTCCAGGTTCGGTGCACCCGCGGGTTTACCGGTGGCTGTCTCGCTGCTTTTCACTTCAGTCTCTCCACTTTAGGCATAAAGAGAATATGATACCCGAGTCGATGTCCAGATCCGCAGCTGGTGTTTGGACAGGGATGGGGAACACCTCGAGATCCCCGGGAGCCTGATTTGAAACGTATTTACCTCCTCCGTCACGCGAAGTCCGACTGGGAAGCCGACTACGAGGCCGACCATGAGCGCCCTTTGAACAAGCGCGGGCGGGGTGCCGCGCAGCAAATGGGGAGATTTCTCACGGTCGTCGGGCAGACTCCGGATCTCGTGGTCACCTCATCCGCGGTCAGGGCTGCCGATACGGTGGAGCTGGCGATGAGCGCTGGATCATGGTCGTGCCCGGTGGAGGTCACCCGCGACCTCTATGCCTCCTCACCCAGCGCCGTGATGCATCTCGTCCAGACGTTCGCAGGCTCGCACGACCGGCTCCTGCTCGTCGGGCATGAGCCGACATGGTCTGAGCTCGCCAGTGCCCTGATCGGCGGTGGCCACGTGAGGCTGCCGACGGCCGCTCTCGCCCGTATTGATTTCGACGTCGAGGGCTGGGCGGAGGTCGAGTTCGGGGCCGGCATCCTCACCTGGGTAGTAACCCCTAAGCTCCTCACGCGGCTGGGGTTGGCCGTCTAGGCGGCCCCGCTCCTGCGAATCGTACTGGTCCCATCGGCACCAGCGCGCGGAGAGCCTCGAGAGGTCTGGGCTAGCCCCGAAGCACATCTCCACTGACGTCCTGCGGAGGAATCGCGGCCCGTGCCATGCGGCGGGCGAAGTAGTAGATCCTCTTGAGGTTATCGAGGATGTCGATCTCGATCGTATACGTGGACAGCCGATTGGGCTCCGCGGCCACGAGCCTGCGCGTCTGGTGCTCGGCGGCTGAGTCGGCGAGGCCACCTATCGTGCCCTTCATATCGAGCACGAGCATCGCCGCGCTCTCGTTTTTCTGCGTCACGGCTTGCAGGGCCGCATCCACCGCTTTTTCGACCTGGCTGTGGAAGTCGCTGATCACCTTGCGTGTCGCATCGCTGATTCTCACCCCATCCTCGATCCGTGAAAGGCCGAGGGTTACCAGATTGGTCTCGATAATGTCCCCGATGCTCTCGAGATCATTCGCCGCTTCCATGAGGCGAAAGAGCTCTTCCGTTTGCGGCCTTCTGAGAGCAGTTTGGCTGATCTTCCCGAGGTAGGTGACGATATGTCCATGCAGCGTATCGACCTGGCTATCGGCATCGGCGATGTTCAGAAGCTCCTCCTGACTGCCGTTCACCATCGCCGGCAGAATCGCGTCGTACATTCTCGTGACCCGGTCACCCATGTGGAGAATCTCCATCCGGGCACGGTCGAGGGCCAGGCCGGGTGTGATGAACAATTCCTCGTCTAGGTACTTGGCTCGCAGGACCTCCTCCTCCAGCGGGCGATCGGGAACGAGGTACTGGACCAGGCGAGCGAATTGAGGCGCGAAGGGGACGAACAAAAGCGCGTTGGTGATGTTGAAGATCGTGTGCGCGTTGGCGATCTGCCGCGGGGTCTCCGCGGCGAGCTTGGCGGTACCCTGCAGCTCTGTCGCATGCGGTGAAAACCAGATCACCAGATCGGAGAGGTAGCCGATGAAGCTGACCCAAATCAGGACACCCAGGATGTTGAAGACGACGTGAACCACCGCGGCCCTCAGCGCCTCTCGCGGCTTGCCAATGGCGGCGAACATCGCTGTCACGCAGGTGCCGATGTTAGCGCCGAAGATCAGAGCGATGCCGGCGGGCAGAGTGATCAACCCTTGGCTGGCCAAGACGATGACGATTCCCGTAGTGGCCGACGAGGACTGGATCAGGGCAGTGAGCGCCGCCCCAGCCAGAATGCCCGGAAACGGAGACTCGAGACGCACCATCAGGTCCAGAAAGGGCTGGAACGAGCGCAGGGGGGCCATCGCGTCGCCCATGATCCCCATGCCGAGGAAGATCAGGCCGAGCCCCATGATGCCGGCGCCATAGTCACGAAAGAGCCGTCTCTTGGCAACAAACATGAAGCCGAAGCCGACTGCAACGAGTAGCAAGGCATACTGCGTGACCTTGAACGCGATGATCTGCGCCGTGACCGTGGTGCCGATATTCGCCCCCATGATCACGCCGACCGACTGCGACATCGTCATGATCCCGGCGGTGATGAACCCGACCACAAGGACGGTTGTCACGGATGACGATTGGATGACAGCGGTAACGAAGGCGCCTGTCAGCGCTCCCATCCAGCGATTCGTGGTGAGGCGTGTCAGCAAGACCTTCATGCGACCGCCCGCCACCGACTTGAGGGCCCGGGTCATCTGCTCCATGCCGAAGAGGAACAGAGCCAGGCCTCCCAGCAGCCCTGAGATCAGCGGAAACAATTGCAGGCCGCCGGCTGCTTCCATGCCTGAGGTCGTCAACCTTTCTATCGAGAACAGCACGCTCTCATGATGGACGCTCGTCATTCGATCGCTCCCTCTTATACAGGGATCCGGGGCGGAATATCCACAGCTTCCTCCCCCGTGGCGCGCCTGCCTCCCTGCACCACGCCGATGCTAGAATGCCGGAGTCCGTGCCGCAGAGGCCGCTTTGTACTGCAGCTTCCCCGCAAGCGGCAACCATCCCGACGGCCAGAAGAGGGCCCGATCAAGGGCAAGCTCACATGACGAAAGACGCTGACAAGGGCCGGCGCAGGCAGCTGCAGGTCATCAATTCGGAAGGTACGAGCCACAGATTCCTGCGCGGCATGATCACCCACGATCTAGTGCAGCGAGGACTGAGCTTCGAGGACGCGTACTCCGTCGCTCGGGCCATACGCGGAAAGCTCCTCGAGCGGGAGGAGATCACCACCTCTGAGCTTCGCGACCTGATCGATGAGCATGTCGAGAGAGTCTTTGGCGCCGAGGCTGCGGAGGGTCTCAAGGCACTGGTGCTTCCTGTTTCCGAGCTGCGGGTCCTCTACGACGGCCAGAAGCAACTCTTCTCGCGCGGCTTGCTGGCCCGCAGCATCAATGCCGCGGGTATTGATCTCGACAAAGCCTATGCGCTCGTCAACGAGCTCGAGGGTGATCTGCGCTCTGAGGGGCTCGACGATATCCCGAGCGCGGAAATCGCGCGGCGCGCAGATGAGCTCATCGAGGGACATGTCGGGAAGATGGCGGCAAAGCAGTACCGGCTCGTGCGACGGATGCGCTCGATGCCGCGACCGTTGGTGATCTACATCGGAGGTGCCAGCGGAACGGGCAAGTCCTCGCTGGCGCTCGAGTTGGCGCCGCTGCTCCGCATCTATCAAGTCAACGCGACCGACACGATCCGCCAGGTCATGCGCATGGTCTTCACTCCGAGCATCATGCCCGCGTTGCACAAATCGAGCTTCGAGGTTGCCACCCCCCTCGAGGTTCTCGCCACGGAAGATGCCGTGGGGTCGCCGGGCGATCCTGAGTATGCGCAGCGGCTCGTGGCCTCATTCGAGGAGCAAGCCAGCCGCGTTTGTGTCGGTGTTCGCGCCGTCGTCGAGAGAGCGATCGCCGAGAACAACAGCATCATCGTTGAAGGCGTGCATCTACATCCGGCCATTGTTCCTTTTGCGGATCTCGAGGGCAGTGCCTACCAGGTTCCGCTCGTGCTGGCAACGTTGAACGAGGAGACTCATCGAGCCCGGTTCTTGGCTCGATCAAAGAGCTGGGGTCGCAGGGCGGAACGTTATCTGGAACGATTCGGTTCCATTCGGGCCATCCACGACTACCTTCTGCAGCAGGCCGAATCCAACGAAGTCCAGGAGTTGGACACGTCACAGGCCGATCCTTCGAGCGGGCGAACGCTGCGCCTCGTTACCGCCATGGTCGAAAAGCGGGTTCCCTCGATGGCCATGGCCCGCGCACCGGAGCGCCAGCGACTGTGCCCGACACTGCTTCTGGTCATCGATGGCCTGGCGGACCGTCCGGTCCGTGCGCTGGGAGGGAGAACTCCATTGCAGGCGGCGAACACCCCAACGCTCGATCGGCTGGCGATGGAGGGACGTTGCGGCCTGGCCGATGCCGTCTCGCCTGGGGTCGTCCCTGATACCGCCGCCGGCACGCTCGCCGTGCTGGGCCAGTCGCCTCTGGCCTTGAAGCGTGGTCCCGTGGAGGCCGTCGGCGCGGGCCTGTCGCTCTCTCCAGATGACATTGCCCTACGCGCCAACCTCGCAACCGTGGATGAGCATGGCGTGGTCATCGATCGACGAGCTGGCCGCATTCGCGGCGAGACCGAAGAGTTGGCGCGAGCCATCGACCGATTGCCTCTCCCCCGCAGTGTGCCCAAGGATGTCGAGGTCCGGGTCGCGCCCTCCACCGAGCACCGTCTCGCGGTCGTTCTCAAGGGCCAGCACCTATCCTCCGAGATCACGGGCAGCGACCCGGGCGATGGCTCCTCGGCGGCCCCGGCCCTCATCGCGGAGGCGCTTGATCCGAACAACCGCGATGCGGTCTTCACGGCCCGCATCCTAGCGCTCTTCGAGCAGGAGGCACGCGGGGTGCTCGACCAGCATCCCATCAATGCCGCCCGCCGGGAGGAGGGCTTGTTCCCCGCGAATGCCATCTTGACCCGCGGCGCCGGTCGGATTCATCGCTTGATACCGCTCGAGGAGGCCGGGATGCCGCTGCGCCTGGTGTGTGTCAGCGGTGATCGCACGATTCTCGGCCTGTGCAGCTGGCTGGGCGCGGAGATCGTGACGAAGGACGGCATGACAGCCAACCTCGACACGGATTTGAAGCTCAAGTTCAAGGAAGCCCGCGATGCCCTGCGCCGCAGTGATCTGGTCCTGCTACAGGTCAAAGGCGCTGACATTGCAGCACACGATCGTCGACCGGAGCTCAAGGTCGAGTTTCTCGAAAAGCTGGACCGCCGGCTGGGAAGGCTCGTCGACGATTTCAAGGGGTGCTTGCGCGTCGCCGTCGGCTCGGACCACGCGACGGTCTCCGAGAGCGGACAGCACGCCGCTGATCCATTGCCGGTCTTGATCTGGGGGAATGGCATCGAGCCCGATGAGGTCGAGCGGTTTGATGAGATGTCGGTCGCGTCCGGCGCTTTGCAGCGCTTCCCACTCCAGCTTCTGCTGAGCAGGCTGTACGACCTCACCTGATTTGCGGGTGTTTCTTCTCTGTGTTGTTCACGCCCCCGCTATCAACCCGGCTGCCGAGACGCGACTCGAATTTACGTAAAGTTCTGAGAGTTTCGGTTATTTAGTTTGAAGACGGTCATTTCTTTCGCACATTTCCACCATAAATCGCTCCCCGGCACATTATTCAGACCTTGCCCACTAGGCCAGGTGTCGAATAGGACATCGATATTCGCCGCCCGCGCCCGGGGCGCGGACGATCGGGACAGAGATGAACGATACGGCCCTCATCAAGGTTCTCGCTGATCTGTTCAGGGACGCGAGGGAGGCACACAGGCGGGCCCACGGGGAAAGCACCGATCCCGAATGGCCGCTTTGGTACGCGGATTACCTGCAGCACCGGCTAGGTAAACGGCTGAAAGCCCAATTCACCAAGAGCGAGCTCGTCTATCTTCTCGTCAAAGCCGACCGAGAACGCGAGTATCGGGCGCCCGGCGCCGATTTGACCAGCTACTACGCCAAGTTCTTCTACGAGCGCTACCTCTAGCGGCTGGGGATCAAGACACCTTCCTGATTCTCTCTTGGTCCTCTATTGGGACGCTGTGTTTCTGAACCCTTGCCACCAAGAGTGGGATAACCCCGCTGTTGTCCTCTCTTCGTCTTCCCTAGCCGTGGCGGAGTGCCTCGGTCGGATCGACCGTGGTGGCGGCCCTGGCGGGGAGGAAATTCGCCAAGAGGACGACCAAGCCCAGCAGCAGCAGGACGGCGGCGTAGGTGAGGGGATCGAGAGGACTGAGGCCGTAGAGCAGGGAGCTCAGAAGGCGGGTGACGAGCAGCGAGGCGCCGAGGCCAAGCGCCATTCCGGCGAGAGGCGCGAAGAGGCCCTGGCGCACGACCATACGCTGGACATCGCCCCGTTCCGCTCCCAGAGCCCTACGCACCGCGATCTCGTGAACCCGCTGCCCGACCGCATATGCCGCAACGCCGTAGATGCCAACCGCCGCGAGTAGCAAACCCGCCAGGCCGATGACCGCGGCCACCGTGCCGGCGAGGCGCTGGGGGAGAAAAGTGATCTCCACGTACCGACGCAGCGGCATGGCTTCGAGGAAGGGTAGGTCGGGATCGAGATCCATGAGCGCCGCGCGCATCGTGGTCAATTGCGGCAGGGAATCGCCGCGACCTCGAACCAGAAGGTTCATCTCCGGCATGTACTGCTGCCCCAATGGCAAGTAGGTGAACAACGGGGTTGTTTCGGAGAGCGTGACGTACTTGGAGTCGCGGGCGACTCCGACAATTTCGTAGGAATCACCACCGTCAAAGGCGCCCATGACGAACCGTCGCCCAATAGGGTTGCCGCCAGGCCAGAACTTGCTCGCCATCGTCTCGTTGATGATGGCCACGTTTCCAGAGCCCTCGATATCGCTTGGGTCGAAGCCTCGGCCCATGACAATGGGAATCTGAAGCGTCTCGAAATACCCTGGAGAGACAACGTTGACATCCGCATCCCACGAATCGCCCTGCGGTGGGGGATCGAAACCCTCCACATTCACGCCCCCGAACCCGACGCGCGCCGGTATCCCGAGCGGCATGAGGCGCGCCAAGGTGGCGACCTCGACGTCGCCCAGGCCATCGAGCCGCTCGCGGATCGCTCGATAGAACTCCTGCCCGGATCCTTCGTCATAGCCATGCAGGTCGAGGCTGACCGTCATGCTGATGACACCATCCGGATTGAAGCCCATGTCCACTGCCTGAGCCTGGTTGAGAGCCCGCAGCAGGAGGCCGGCGCAGAGCAGAAGGATGAGCGTCAGCGCCATTTGCCCAGCCACGAGGAGGCCCCGGGTACGCGGGCGTCGGACCGTGCTGCCACCTACTTCGTCCTTGAGTGCAGTCACCAGATCGGGTCGCGAGGCGCGCAACGCTGGCCCCAAACCGAACAGCAGGCCGGTAACCAGGCTCACCAGCAAGGTGAAGAGGAGGACCCGTCCGTCGAGGGAAAGATCGAAGGTCAGATTGAATGGCGGAGGTGTAGGTGGGTCGAATGCCGCCAGCAGGCTAGCCAACCAAGTTGCCAGGAGCAATCCTGCCACGCCACCCAACGCAAACAGCATCAAGCTCTCGGTCAGGTGCTGCCGCACGAGCCGTCCGCGCCCCGCTCCCAACGCTTGCCTGACCGCGGTTTCCTTGAGGCGCGTCATCGAGCGAGCCAATAACACGCCGGCCACGTTGACACAGGCAATCATCAGCACGAGGCCGGCGACCATCATGAGTACGGTCATGAACAGACTGACTCCCCCACGCAGCGCCGTCGGGATCGTGCCCAGGACCTCCACCCCGACCGTCTCCTCACGGATTTCGGCATGCTCGGCGGCGATACGCTCGTAGGCCGAGCCCAGGGCATCGCGGGCCGCCGAAACGGAGACGCCCGGCTCGAGGCGGCCGATCGCCAACAGCATGTGGCTCCGCCGGTCGAGCAGCGTTTCTTGGCTGATCAATCCTGCCGCGGTCATGCCCAGCGGCACCCAA
>CALAKE010000087.1 GCA_937922775.1 uncultured bacterium
CGTTCGATGTTGCCGTGAACTTCGCGCCAATATTCGTGAGCATCTCGACTCCCCAGGCACGCAGGGATCTCGGTCAGCGTGCCGTGGAGTTGGTATCCGAGCTGCTTGATCAGGGTTACCACCAGCAGGTGGAGCTCCGCATCACGAGCGACGGCGCGGCCAAGCTCGGCGACAGCGTCGTCGGACGCCTCTTCCCGTTGGCTTAGCCCGTGTAGAGACTCCGGCTATCTGCCTCGGCAAACCGGACCCAGCGCGGTCCCACCACGGCTTGCAGACGTGGGCTATTCTCGCCCTGCCGTCGCACATCCGGCTTTTCGGCGATAGACGTCGAACCGCTCACCGTCATGCTGGAGCTCGAAGCAGGGTTGCCGGGCCCAAACCGGCGCTGCCTTCGAGGGAGTGCTGTTGACGATGATGACGCCCGCTCCCAGGCCAGCAAAGCGTTCTTCGGCAGTCTTGGAATCAGGCGATTCGTAGGCTTCTCGCAGCGCCCGTTGGGTCTTCTGAAAGTCCTCCGAGGTGGCGCCGAACAGGAGGGCTACCCTCTCGTACGTTGCTACCTGTCGTCGGCGCAGCCAGTAGCCGAAGGCCGGAGAATCGTCGTCCGGATGAATGGCGACAACAGTTTCCGGCGTTGTCTCTGTGTTGATCGAGCGCGCGGCATCGAGAAAGTCGGAGGGCGTGGGCCAGAACAACGTTCCCTCCAGGGTCACTCCAATAGCGGCGTAGGGGACGGCTATGGCGCAGATGACGACAAGAGCCCAAGATAGCCATCGCTTCTCGCAGTATCGTACCCATACCTCGGCTGCAAAAACTGCGAGCAGAGCCCAGACGATCAACATGGATCGGGCGAACAGATTGTTGGGTCCCTCCACAGGCGGCCGCACCAGTGTCACGAGCACGAGTATCGTCACGATGAAGACAGACATCTCCGCCATCGGGCGATTCCCGATCCGACGTCGCCAGAGCAGCCACACTCCCGCGCCACCCGCGATGCCAATGATGCCGAATTCCATGATGTAGAAGGCCGGGGTGTCGAGTAGGCGACTCCACTGATGATCGCCGAACAGCACCGTGAAGAACGCTCCGTTCTGCCACCCGGCGGCGCTGGAAACATGCAGTGTCAATTGTCCGGTGGCCCCCGCACGCGCGAGGCCGTACAGGATCGGCGCTGCCAGTACAGCGGCCCAAAGGCCCGCGTATCCCCATCTGGCGAAGCTGTCCACCCGCCACGGCAGGCGACGTTCACGCCAGGCATCCACCAGAAGGAGCGAGCACGCTCCACACGCGAGGGCCATGGCCACGTAGGTGGAAATCGCAGGTAGTGCCGCCAGCATCAGAGCTGGAAGAAGATACCCATAGGCCGGTCGATCAGGACGATCGCCACGACCACGCAGGCTGTGTATCACCAGCAAGGAGATCAATGTCGCAAGCATGTGCTGCGGAGCCCAGATAGTCGTCACATAGGGCGGGTTGAAACAGCGCTCGTTGTGGTGAGCCCAGAAATCGAGTTGGGTCGACGGCACGGCGGCGCGAAATCCAGCGAGCCCATCTGGAAGGGGCCAGCCACCAATGATGTCGCCCACTGCATGCATGGCCATCACAGCCATGTCGAAGCCGCCCAGCAACGTTCCTCCGATTGCAGCGACGAGTGCGACCTTGTTTTTTCCAGTGAGCCCTCGTGCCAGCGCGAAGAGAACGAAAGGTAGCGCCGCGGCAACCAGCAGGGTGAGGAGTAGGAGAGCGACGAAGATATCTGTCGACCTCCCCGCGGCTCGATGCACCGCGGTTCCCAATAGTTGAAAACCATAGTAATAGGGGGCGGAAGGAGCCGTGTACAGGAACGGATTTCTCGGCGGCACGGTTTCCGACGCACTCAGAGCGGTGGTGACGACAAGGTGCTTGTGCCAGTCGGTCATACCCATGCGATGTACTCCGTCGGCTCGTTCCAGCCCATACGGAGTGAAGGCAATCGCGGTAAGGCTCGTGAAGACCAGAGAAACCAAGATCAGTACGGGGAGAACGTGACGTGGTACCTCGGATGTCAGCGCAGCATCTCTCTTGCTCAAGGTGCCTGCTGCGCTCGCGTGGCTCTCGCTTGCGGCCCGCCTAGAGCGCGCTTGCGCTATCGATTGGAGCGTGACGAGGGAGCAGGACATCAGCCCAGGCAGCAGCCCGAGCAGCGGGCGCGACAGGCCGAAGGCGATTGCCCCCAGCCACAATGTCCATATCGAGATCGCGGTGCCGGCGATAGACATGCCGAGGATCTCTACTAGGTCTGCCTCTGGATTCAAGCCAATGACCAGCCGGCCGACCGCGATCCCGGGCACTACCACCACCACCCAGAACGCCGCCAGCCCGGAGACCGGAGCCCACGGAAGAAAGCACGCGAGGAGTGCGATGACCAGGATCGCCCAGCAAGCGATGTGCGCGGAATCACCGTGGATGAATGAGCAACTCAAGAGCACAAGCCTCAGATACCGCGTGGGTTGGAGGAGACGGACTCGTAAAGCTGCACCAGCTCAGATGCTATCTGCTGTGGCGCGTAACGACGCACGAAATCTGCCGCGGCTTTCGGTTCAGGCGTCCAGCGGCCGCTGAGGATCTCGCTGAGACCCCACGCAATGGCGCCCGGGTCGCCGGCTGGTACGACGATTCCGACACCCGTCTTGGGAACTGATGCAGAGATACCTGTGGTATCTGTGACGACAAAGGGTGTGCCGACCGCCGCGGCTTCGATCGCGACCTTGTTGTGCGATTCCAAATGGGAAGGGATCGCGACGACATCAGCGGCTGCCAACATCTCGAGGTTGCCGGGCGGGGCCACCGGCCCAGCAAACAACACGCGATCGCTCACTCCCAGGGCTTCTGCTCGACCCTTCAAATACCCGGCGTTGTCTCCGAAGGTGGCAACGCTCAGTGATGGGCCGACAATCAGCAACTTGGCGTCAGGTATCTCCTTCATCGCGGCCACCAAGACATCGAGGCCCTTGAACGGGTGCAACCTGCCCATTGCCATAATCAGCGGGTCGCCCAACGTATTGAAGCGGGAGTCGACGGCGGCGCGAGCCTGTTTCCTGCGATGGCTGCGCTCGTCGACCGCTTCGCCGGCAGCCCCAATCGTCGCATTCGTGACGCAGATAGGAATGATCCGGGTTTCTCCCCGAACCCCGATGGCCGTTACGACCCGCTCAACGAGCGCGGAGCTGCAGCGAACCGCGTCGGCTCGCCGTAGAACCCAGGAAACCAGCGCCCGTGGCAGGGCATACCTTCTGAAGCCATATCGGGCGTGGTCGACGACGAGAATGTCCTCGCCCATCGGCTTGATCACCAGATTCCCTCGCCAGCGGGAGGTGATTGCCGCCATGGCCGCCGCAGCGCCGTTCGGATAGGCATCCTCAACGTGCAGGATCTCAGCCTCATCGCCGCGGCGTACCAAGTAGTTTCGCAGTGCGGCAGCAGCCGGCAGCAGCGTTCGCGTCTTGAAGGCAAAGGAGGTCAAGCGACCCAACTTCGATGAGAGCGCAGATTCCTCGAGCAGTACTGCACCCTCCTCACTATGCTGCTCCAGCGTCCCGATCGTAATGAGGCGGAAGTCATGGCCCTGTGAGCGAATCGCATCTCCGAGGTCTTGATAGACCTGCCAACCCAAGGAGTCTGGCTTCAAGCCGGGCAAAAACATGCGGATGCGCATGACCACCTATGATCCCGCAGGAGCCAGCCACCGCACCAGCACCCGGTGCCCTGGCAGTTGCGATCTGCGGATGAGATCGATTTCCTCCTCGCCGAGAAGGCGACCCAGCCGGATGCCCAGCAGAAAGACACCCATCCCCACGAAGGTCAGCACGACAGACTGCAACGGTGAGGCGGGCCACATCGTGCGGCCCAGTACCAGCACGATCGCCATGGCCAGGCTTACCACGGCGACTCTCCCCGCGTAAGCCCAAGGCAGCCGCACGCCGTACTTGGCTCGGGCGATCAGTGTCGCCAGGATTGCCGACACCAGACGGGCCACGCCGAGGACCGCGGCAGCCACCAGGATGCCGCCCTGGCTTGCTGCCCACAGGAATAGCGGAACACTCAGTACCCGGATGGACTGCGCAAGAAGCACGGGCCGATATTGCTCGTCAATCGAAAGAACGATGTTGCCGAGATTGAACGCCGTCTCCGTGAACAGCAACACCACCATTACCTGTGCGATAGGCACGGATCCGGTGAATTCGGATGTGTAGATGAGCGGAATGTAGTCGGCCACCATGATCCCGAGTCCCGTCCCTGCTGGAATCAACATCAGGAACTGGATCTTGCCGACCACATTGTAGGCACGCCGCACCTTGTCGAGGTCTCCCCCGGCACGCAATCGAGCGAACATGGGACGGTAGACTCCGCGGAAGCCGGCAACGACGAGGGTTACGACCATAGCCGGGACCTGGAACCCAGTCGTGAACAAGGCGACCTGCCCGATGTCGCCCAGGACGGCTGCCAGGGCAGGGCTAGCGAAAGCGGGGCGAGCGAAGTAGATCGACAGATGGAAGGCGTATGTGAACAGCGCGAAGTGGACGATGCGGGTGGTGAGCCCGCCGAGATTTCGTCGCGAATCCACCGAATCTGGATCTGGCCTCTCGGCCTTCGCGCTCGAGGCTCTGAAGACCTGAGCGAGCCGAGCCATTGCCACCAGCGACAGCACCGTGGCACTGATAGCCAAACCCAGGAACGTGCCTCCC
>CALAKE010000088.1 GCA_937922775.1 uncultured bacterium
CCGGCGGGAAGATCGATGAGGCGCTGATCACCTTCTCTCGCCGCGCGATTGCGTGCATCAACATCGATGACAACAATCGGCCGGAAATCCTCGACGTCAACGAGGCCATCGTCGAGATGCGCGAGATTATGACGCATGCCCTGGAGGAGCTGCCCGACAGGGATAACCTCACGGAGGCTATCGAGGGCGTCACAGCGCAGACCGAAGAGCAGGCCTCACGCGTCCTGGCACACCCCTTTCAGCGCGAGTTCATGGTCATCCAGCTACGCAACCAGGTCGCGGCCGACTATACGTGCAGTACACGCCGTGGCGGGGATCCACCCGCTATGCCCGGTGGGCCCGACGCTCTCGGCACCTACTACGGTGTGATTTTCCGATTCAAGGCCCGCGACGATATGGGAGGGGTGCTGGGGCTCCTGTGGGACCGGCAGGAAGGCAGCTGGAGAATCGTCTCGTATGACATTCTCGAGGAGTAGCTGGGCAACGATTGATCCGGTGCAGTGGGAGCTGGATATTCGGCAACCCTCGGCTCGCCCGGACGGCGGGTCGGTAGGTCAACAGTGCCTAGGGAGGTCTTCATGAAGAAGCTCGTCATCGTCGGCATCGTGCTGATCGTGATCGGACTCGCCGCCTTGGTGTACGAAGGCTATGAGTATACGACTGAGCGTCAGGTGGCCGACTTGGGTGTCGCGGAAATCACGGCCCGGCAGACCGAGACAATCCCGATACCACCCTGGATCGGCGTCGTATTCGTTATCGCCGGGGTCGGTGCGATCCTTGTGGCAAAGCGCTCCTGAGGCGCGGCAGGCTTTTCGGCACCCGTGCGGATCAGGTCTCCGCGCGCTTGATCTCGAACTTGCCGCCCGACACGCCGAAGCTCCACCCGCGGCCTTCCGCGGTGATCTGGAGCTTGACCGTTCCCTTGGTCAGCGCTTGCTGGCTGGTTGGATCGTCGCCGCCGGTCTGTAGCTCACCCTGGGCATAGCCACCGAATATCTCTGAGATATCGGTGACCTTCGTGAATGTCCCCTTACCCTCGTCGATCTTGGTCTTGCTGAACGTAAAGCCGCCGCCCGAGACCACGAGAACGACATCGGCCTCCTGGCCATTGTCGCAGGTCACGGTGCCCTTGCCCTCGGCCTTCGAGACTATTGCGCTCCAGCCCTCCATCGAGAACGTCATCTCGCAAGTTACGTCGGCTGCCTGTGGCAATGTCATTGCACTCAATGCGGCATCTGTAGCCGCCGCCCACGCGCTGCCGCCTCCGATGAACGCTACAAAGCCCAGCACCAATATGACCACGAAGGCCGGATTCAACTTGTGGGCGCTCGCTTTGACCATGGTATTTAGCCTCCCTGACTTGGCCGGGAATTGTCTCCGAGCTGTTTGTGGCCGCTCCGCTCGAGCAGCGTCAGCGATAGATGTCTCCGAGTACGAAGTAGAACTTCGACGTATCCTCGTCGCCGAAAGCCGCGGCAACGAGCACCGGACCGAACAATGTGTCCACAACCATGCCCGCCGAGAAGCTGCCGTGCAACTCCGCCGCATCGAGATCTTCAAATGACTTCCCGCTTCGCCGAAGGCCGTGAGGAAGACAGGCCCTCCGAGGGAATCAGGGGCTGACGAGGGAGCAGGATGCCGTTCTTGCCGCCGAGATTCGCCGTGTACGGCGGTTTAGGCCGGGGGTTCTGGGCGTCGTTGGACCGGTTCAGCATGAGTCATTCCATCCAACCCTTGGATCGGAACCACAAGAACATGCCCGCCGCAACCAGCCCCATGCCGCCGAGGGCTAGCGGATAGCCGAGGGGATACCGCAATTCCGGCATGCGTTCGAAGTTCATCCCGTAGATGCCGGCGATCAGTGTCAGCGGCAGAAAGATTGCGGAGATGATCGTCAGCCGGCTCAACCGGCGGTTGGTCTTCTCCTGCAGAAAGGAGTCATATCGCGCTTGAAGGTCTCCGGCACGACGATCTAGGCGATCCAGGCGTCGCGCCGTCGCCGCCGTATTGCCGACGGCGACGCGAGACTGTTCGACGGCTTGCGCCAAATCGACTGCCGGGTGTTTGGTCGACCCCACCATCTCCAGAATCACCGCTCGTTCCTCGGTAACACCGTCGAGATCCACGACTTGGCGTTTCAAGTCGAGGATCTGTTCGAGATCGACCGCTCTAGGGTCCACATCCATCAGACGCGAGAGCACGACCACAGCCTCGCGAAGCTCCGCACAACGGCGGCGAAGGTCAATGGACGATGCGATGAGAAGAGCACACACGAGATCTGAGGTCGATCGTTCTTCAAGATGAATGCTATTCGGCAACTTCGCGTCGCTTTCCGCCGACACCCTGGATGGCAGCGCGTGAAGCGTGACGACGAGCCGATCAAAACAAACGAACAGGGCCGATTTCAGCTCAGGCGGATCGCCTGAGATCTGAGTCGGGAATTCGAAGCAAAGTGCCTCATCGATGGGCAGCACTCTTGGCGCATGCCCGCCCTCCATCAACTCGTCGACGGAATCTTGGCCGAGCCCGAGGTCCGAGAGCACGCGCGCGCGTTCGTCCCGGTCTGGGCTTTCAACGTCGATCCAGAAGGGACCGTCTCCTTCACGCCATCGCCCGACGACGCTGGCGCACTCTACGGCACTGAGGTGCCCGCTGTCGTCCACCTCGAAGCATGTCCAGTTCACTGTCCGTCTCCCGATCCGGCTGGGGCGATCGCGTTGTCAGGCGCCAATACGCGCACGACAGGCTCACCCCTGTGCGCCTCTTGAATCACGTCTTCCAGTCTTGTCTCAAACCTACTCGGCGAACTGCTCTCGGTCGATAGGAGGACCGTGATTCCAGCCTCGGTCTCGATACTGTTGCGTGCGACGTACGCACGAATCTCGAACTCCCGTGCGCAACTATCCACTTCGTGGCCGTCACATTGACTCAGGGTGGTGGAAAGTACCATTGCCGTATTACCATACTGTCAGTAGAGTATTACCCATGCCTCTAGTATCTGCCCGACCGGCTGCAGTGCCCATGAAGACGATATCCATCAAGGTTTCCCAGGTACTCGCGGCGCGCATTGAGGATGCCGCCGAGGCGACGGAAAGATCTAAGTCTGATCTCCTTCGAGACGCCATTGAGCAGTACTTGATCCGAGGAGAGCTCTCCACCGCTCGCTCGTTCTCGTCAGAGGCCACCGATCTGTCCGGGTGTCTCGAGGGTCCCGACGACCTGTCGTTCAACCCACGGCATCTGGAAGGGTACGGCTCTTGAGCTCCAAGGTCCTCATCGATACTGGGCCCCTCGTTGCCTTCCTGAATCGGCGCGACAGGTTTTTTGACTGGGCCGTCGGCGAGCTATCGCGGGTGGCGCCGCCGCTTCACACCTGCGAGGCGGTGGTCTCGGAGGCGTGTTTTCTCCTGCAACGCGGTGCCGGGAGCGCTGAACCGTTACTGGATCTGCTGGATCGAGACCTGGTCACCCTTGAATTTCGCCTGGCAGAGGAGCACAGCAGAGTACGCAGGCTTATGAGCCGCTATCGGGACCAGGGCATGTCGCTCGCCGACGCCTGCCTCGTGCGCATGAGCGAGCTCGTCACCGATTGTACGGTGCTCACGCTCGACTCCGACTTTCGGGTCTACCGTCGTAACGGCCGTCAGGTCATCCCGGTACAGATGCCTCAGGAGATCCGCTGAGCGGCCGTCGCCTGAATGCCGTGGCCAGCAAGACGCTGGTGAGCACGAGCGCCGCCCCGGCCATCTGGATCAAGCTGATCCGCTCACCGAGGAAAATGGCGGCCATGCTGATCGACGCCACCGTCTCCACAGGCAGCAGCAGCGCTGTCTGCCCTCCGCCCACCAATCGGATCCCTTCGATGATGGCGAGGCGAGCGATCACCGTGCCGATAACGGCGGACCAGATCACTACTCCCCATCCTTCGAAGCCAAGAGGTTGGTCTGACGGAAACAGGGGGAGGAGCAGCGGCGTGGCAAGACCGAGCGTCGTGATGATCCAGAGTGTGGTCGAGGAGGTCGGGTAGTCAACGAGGCGTGTGTGCACCACGAAGATGTAGCTGGCGTACATGAAGGCAGTTCCGAGGACCAGCACGACCCCCACGATGTCGGCCGAGCCTCCCGGGTCGGCCACCAGGACCACGCCCGACAATGCCAGCACGAGCCTCAACACATCCCGTTTAGTGACCGATTCCCCGCGCAGGTGCAGCATTGTCAGCAAGATCGCCGGGTAGATCGTGAAGATGAGAATGGCGACAGAGGCATCGACGCGGCGCAGGCCGAGATAGAAGCACAGCAAGGCCAAGGTGTTGAAGATGCCGGCCAGGACGGAGTTGAACAGCCCGCTTCGATCGATTCGGATGCGATGCGGCCGCGTCAAAAAAATCCAGAGCCACAACAACGCGGTCGCCAGCACCATGCGTGGCGCCAGCAGTTGCACCGGGTCCGCTCCCCCCTCCAGGCCGAACTTCAACACCACCGGTAAGGTCGCCAGGCAGAGAGAGGCGAAGATCACCAGAAAGAAGCCGCGAGATTGGCTGGTCATTGCGCCTGCGCTCTTGGATAGGTTGAGCCGGTCAGTCCTGTCGCACCGCTCGGTACTGTCTCGACAGTCGATCGTGTCGCGCCGCTCGAAGGAACCCTGCAGCTACTCAGCGGCTGGGGTCACGATACTCCATTGCAGGCATGGCGGCACTCTGGAGTGGGACGTTGAACGCGTCAGGATCAGCCTATCTATGGGCACGTGGATCGTGAGGGGAAGACCGAGAATCGTGGAGGAGATTGTGTTAGCCCGGAAGAACCTCAAATCCCAGCTTCGCGGCGTTTTCCCGAACCCGAGTGTCCAAGGTGAGGACACAGATCTCCGGCAGGGCTGACCGTGCCTCGAGGGCGCTGGCGAGGTGGAAAGCGTCGAAGGTCCGAACAGGTTCATGGGGAAAGGGCTGTCGGCTGCGTTCGAGCACCGGTGCCGAAATCCGCAAGACCTGCCAGTGGGTGCTTGCCCTCGCGAGCCGCTGCCGAACCGAGGCAGCCTGCTCATCCTTCAAGGCGCCGACCGCGGCCGCGCGAATGCAGGCGCGGTCACATTCCACCAGCAGGAGATCTGAGACGAGGACTTGAGCAGCCTGTCGCAGTACGCCGGCAACTCGAGCGCCTGGTGGCTCACCGAACAGCCAGGCGAGGACCGCGCTCGACTCGGCGTAGACCATCATCTGTCGCCACGTTCCTGATCCAGAAGCTCAGCCGATGTGACCCCGACCAGGAGCGAATCTCCCCTGATCGGATAGAGAGATGGATCATTCGGCGACCCGAGCGTGACCTTGCCCTGCCGCGCGAGATCGAGCACCCCGCGGGGGATCTCGGATGTAACCCCCGGCTCGCCTGGCGGCCGGATCTCCGCGACCACGGTCCCACGATCGGTCACCTGGACCATTTCGCCGGCGCGGACGAGACGGAGGTATTCGCTGAGACGGTTCTTGAGCTCTCTGATTCCCACGGTCACCATGCCCCCAATGTAGCTACATGAGGCTACATTGCGCAAGCTGAATGGCCCCGATCGCTGACACTCTTGATCAGACGGCCATCGGGAGTAGTATTCGGTCGATTGATGTAGCTGGATTCTCCTCACAGCTCTCTGGGGAGTTGGCATTTGCAGCCGCCGATCGCACATCGCACGGAGACACCGACATGAAGAAATCGACCCTATTGATGATTCTGGGTCTGGTGGCAACGACGCTCGGGCTCAGCGCCCAGGCCCCTCCTCCCGGCATGGTCCTGATTCCAGGCGGGTCGTTCATGATGGGTGACGCCGACGGCCAGGACCAGGAGAAGCCCGTTCATGAGGTTGAGTTGGATGCGTTCTATATGGATACCCATGAAGTCACGTTGGAGGAGTTCGGGGATTTCGTAGACGCGACCAACTACG
>CALAKE010000089.1 GCA_937922775.1 uncultured bacterium
GCGCGCACCGACGGGTTCTCGCGCAACGCCAGCGAGACACGGTTCGCCCTGGAGGAGGCGGCGCGCAGCCTCCAGGCCTATCACGACGGCCTCGAGGTCGACCCCGGTCGCCTGACTCAGGTCGAGGAGCGACTGTCCGTCATCGAGGCATTGAAGAGGAAGTACGGCGACACCATCGAGAGCATTCAAGAACATGCCCGGAAGGCGCAGATCGAGCTCGAATCTCTCGAACGACACGAGGGAGACCTGGAGGCGCTCGAGAAGGAGCTGGAGGAGGCGGGTGGGGCCTACCTGCGCGCCGCCGGCCGGCTCACCTCGATGCGCAGGAAGGCCGGACGGGAGCTGGAGCAGCAGGTCTTGTCCGAGCTACAGCAGGTGGCGATGGAGCAGGCGGAGTTTCTTGCGCGCATCGAGGGCCGGACAGGTAGCGCGCCGCCTGGTCTGCCGCCCGGTGCTGGTCGCAGTGGCATGAACAGGGTCGAGTTTCTCCTCGCCGCGAATCCAGGGGAGAAGATCGGTCCGCTCAGCAAGGTGGCATCGGGAGGGGAGCTGTCGCGAGTCATGTTGGCGTTGAAGCTCTGTGCCACGGAGGGGGATCCTCTCGAGACGTTGGTGTTTGATGAAGTCGACTCCGGCATCGGGGGCGGGGGTGTAGCCGAGCGGTTGGCGCAACGTCTTGCCGTCCTATCCAATACTCACCAGTTGCTGGTAGTCACTCATCTCCCCCAGATTGCAGCCTACGCCGACGCTCACATCTCGATCAGCAAGGACGAGGTGGACGGTCGCACGGTGGTGCAGGTGGAGAGTCTCGGTGTGGAACAGCAAGTGGATGAGCTGGCGCGTATGCTAGGAGGCTTGGAGATCACAGAAGCGACGCGCGAGCATGCTCGCGAGATGCTCATGGCGCGTGGTTGAAGATGATGCCTTTGCGCAACCTCAATGAGGAGCCTTATGCCTGAGACGCGAATCGGTGTGGTCGGTGGAAGCGGACTCTACGAGATGGGGCAACTGGAGGACCGGGAAGAGGTCAGGATCTCGACGCCCTTCGGGGAGCCTTCTGACGCCTTCATTCTCGGTTCTCTTCAAGATGTTCCGGTCGCCTTTCTGGCGCGCCACGGACGCGGCCATCGATATAGCCCGCACGAAGTTCCCTATCGCGCCAACATCTACGGCTTCAAGAGCCTCGGCGTAGAGAGGTTACTTTCGATGGGGGCTGTGGGCAGCCTGAGGATCGACATCGAGCCCTTGCACGTCGTGATTCCCGATCAGTTCTTCGACCGCACACGCGGTCGTAAGGCGACCTTCTTCGAGGACGGCATCGTGGCACACGTGTCGTTCTCGGACCCTGTCTGCGGTGAGCTGGCCAATGTCCTGGTCGATTCAGCCGATGCCGCGGGTTGCCACTATCACCGGGGCGGCACCTACGTGTGTATGGAGGGGCCGCAGTTCTCTACGCGGGCCGAGAGTGAGCTGTATCGCTCTTGGGGTATGGACATCATCGGTATGACCAACCTCACCGAAGCCAAGCTCGCCCGCGAGGCGCAGATCTGCTACGCCACCATGGCGATGGTCACGGATTACGACTGCTGGCACGATGAGGAAGAGGAAGTCACAGCCGAGATGATTCTCGCCAACCTCCATCACAATGTGGAAGATGCCCAACGCATCCTGCTGGAGGCGGTCTCCCGAATGCCCGCCGAGCGTACCTGTGCTTGCGGCACGGCGCTGCAGTACGCGCTGCTGGCCGATCCCGCGCAGATTCCAGATGAGCACCTGAAGCGTTTTGCATTGCTGTTGGGCCTGCCTGAGGACAGTCAATGAGTATCGTCGTAGTTGGTTCCGTGGCTTTCGATACCGTCAGGACGCCATTCGGTGAGGTCGATGGCGCCTTGGGTGGTGCTGCCACTTTCTTTTCTGTCGCCGCTTCGTACTTCTCTCCCGTCAACGTGGTCGCTGTGGTCGGTGACGATTTCGGTGATGAACACCTGGCCGTATTCGACGAACACGGGGTTGACGCCCGCGGCATCGAGCGGGCGGCTGGGCGCACTTTTCGCTGGGGCGGTGAGTACTCGCTGAACCTGAACGAGCGCACCACGCTCTTCACCGAGCTGAACGTCTTCGAGAGCTTCCAGCCCAAGCTGCCGCCTGAGTACCTCGAATCCCCCTACGTCTTCCTGGCCAATATCGACCCCGAGCTACAGATGTCGGTCCTCGAGCAGGTCGAGAACCCAAGGCTCGTGGCCTGCGACACCATGAACTTCTGGATCGATGGCAAGCCGGAGGCGTTGCGTCGGCTATTGCGGAAGGTCGACATTCTGGTCATCAACGACGAGGAAGCACGCGACCTGTCGGAGCGTTACAACCTGGTCGACGCGGCAAACGCGATCATGGGCATGGGCCCTACGGCTGTGGTCATCAAGCGTGGGGAGCATGGAGTGCTGGCGTTCCTCGGCGACGAGATTTTCTCCGCCCCAGCGTATCCACTCGACAAACTCGCCGACCCGACGGGCGCCGGGGACACGTTTGCCGGCGGGTTCATGGGGTACATTGCCGGTTGTGAGGAAGTGGATCCGGCGAATCTGCGTCGCGCCATCGTTGCGGGCAGTGTCATGGCATCGTATTGCGTGGAAGAGTTCAGCCTTGCGGGGATCCGCAACCTCGATCAAGAGGCCATCGCCCGGCGCTACCGGGCTTTCCAGTCCCTGACCGACTTTGGTGATCTCTGATTCATCAATCAGTTCATCCGTAGCCGAGGAGAGCAGCGGTGCTGTTCGCAATTGATGTCGGCAACACTCATAGCCTGTTGGGCGTCTTCGAGGGCCCGGAGTTGAGGGTCCACTGGCGATTGACGACCGATCGGGCGCGCACGGTCGACGAATTCGGAATTCTTGCTCGCACGCTCTTCAACCTGGAGGGAATTGATGCGGCCGAGGTGAGCAGCATGGTGGTGTCGTGTGTGGTGCCCCCGCTGGAGGGTGTCCTCGAACGACTGGGCCGCGAGTACTTCGACGTCGAGCCTCTGATGGTCTCATCCTCGGTAGTGCACGACCTGCCGATTCGGTACCACACTCCTGAGAACGTGGGCCCGGATCGGATCGTCAACGCTGTGGCGGCGCGAGAGAAATACGGGCTGCCTGTGATCGTGGTCGACTTCGGTACGGCAACGACCTTCGACGTGATCGATGCCGAGGGTGCCTATCTCGGGGGCACGATAGCCCCGGGCATCGGAATCTCCGCGGATGCCTTGTACCGCCGCGCGGCACGCCTGCCGAGGGTGGACATCACCGAGCCAAAACACGTGATCGGCCGCAGTACCACCGAGAGCATGCAGGCGGGCATCTACTATGGCTACGTCGACCTGGTGGACGGTCTGATTGTGCGCATCACCGAGGAGGTGGGCTCGCCTACCGAGGTTGTCGCCACGGGGGGCTGGGCCAAGCGGATTGCGACCCTCTGCGAGCACATCGAGATCGTCGATCCGTTGCTCACCCTCGACGGCCTGAAGATCATCTCTGAACGCTACCGCTAGCGCTCACGAGTCTTCTGGTCGCCTGCGCGTCGCCTGGAATATCTGTGCCGTGGGCACAGATAGACCCCGGTCTACTTCGCTGCGTTTGTCCGGTTACCTCGACACTTCGAATGGCCAAGAAGAAAGGCGGTATGACAAGCCACAGAGGGCCAGTCATACCGCCAAGGTTCTCGCGACCAGGCGCTAGGCGACTTCGTCCTTCAGAGCCTTGCCCGCCGTGAACTTGGGGACGCGCTTGGCAGCGATCTGGATGGTCGCGCCGGTCTGCGGATTGCGGCCGGTGCGAGCCTTGCGCTGGGATACGCTGAAGGTTCCGAAGCCCACCAACGTCACCTTTGTGTCGCCCTTCAGTGCGGACGTAATGCCCGCGAGCAGCGAATCGAGAGCCTGCGCTGCAGCAGTCTTGGTGATGTCGGCGTCCGTCGCCATCTTGTCGATCAAGTCAGCTTTGTTCATTTGCGAAAATGCCTCCTGAAATAGTGTCCAGTAAGAAAGATGTCTGCTCGTCCACCCGCCGCTTTATAGCAACGGCTATTGAGTTGTGTCAAGCGGAAAGCCGCGTGAAACCCGCGCACGACGTGGATTTCACCCATTGTATTGAGGTCATTCCCTACGCCGGAGATTTGGGCTGGCCGCCCCGAACTGCCTATAATCGTCTTTGTGTGCTCATCCCTTCGCAGGGGTCCTCGTTGTCTCGAAGACTCTGCCTCCACCTGGCCGGTTCCAATCCATGAGCAAGAGCGCTTCATCCTCTGACGTACATCAGGCAGTCGATCGTGCCATCGGTCGCATCCGCGCCTATGGCATCGATGGTCCGCGCCCGATCGAGGAGATCGAGGAAGTGCTGAGGCACGGTGACGCGGTGGGTCCGGCCCTGAGTGCGGCCGTCGAAGCTGCGGATGCAAAAAGGCTGGCCGCGGCCATTCACCTGGCCGCGTTGCTCAAGTGCTGCGATGTTCTGCCGGCCATCGAAGCCGCAGCCTTCGAAGGGACCGCGCCGGTGGAGGCCAAGAGGGAGGCCGTAGCAGCCTATGAGGCCTGTGGCCAGGCGCCACCCGCGGAGATGGTTGAGAGATTGAGAGTTACCGGCCAGTTTCTCTCTGCACCGAACCCTGCCGCCCTCGAGACCGTGTTGTCATGGCCGCCGGCTTGGCGCTCACCGGTTCTCGGAACCTGGCTAGTGGACGCCGATGCCGAGCAGATCGAGTTGGTCGGCGGGCTTCTGGGAAGAGAGACGGATCTCGATTCCCGCCTGCTCGAGTGGCTTGGAGGTCAGTCGACCGAGCGGGCAGTGGAAATCGTGCAGAAGTACATGTCGACAGTCTCGGATCGGGAGGGGGTGAAGAACGCCAAGCGCGCCTTGCACCGACTCAAGAGCAAGGGCCTCGAGGTCAAGGCGGAACCGGACTCACAGCAGAGTGTTGGCTTCAGCATGGCGGTAGAGTCCTCCGCGCCGGACAGGGCGCAGGCCTATATCACTAGCGTCGACGGGCAGGGCAGTCGCTTGTTATGGGTCCTCTGGCCTTCGATGAGCGGCGGGAATCGGCTGCTTCAGGCCGTTGTGGAGGAGGCCGGTGGGCTGATGAAGGCGGACCTTATCGCGGTCAGTCGCAAGGAGTTTCGCGCCCACCTCGAGCGCCTTCGATCGAACCCGGCTCTCCTGATGGGACGGATTGAAGTACAGGACGCTGCTCGGGAGCTCGCTTCGGCAGCCAGGAGGTCAAGGGCCCAGGGGACCGAGCTGCCCGCGGCCTATGAAGAATGGGCCGAGCTGGCCGAGTCCGCGGGAGTTAGTGTAGACGCGGACGATGAAGAGGGGCCCGCGCACATTTACGAGCGCATCATAGAGGCGGAGGTCGACGGTCGTGGCGACCTGATCGACGCGGCTATCGAGCTGCTCCGCGAGCCCTATTTCTCATCCTGGGCCGTTACCGGCGAGGCCGTCGGTCGAGCGGTCGAAGAGATCCGAGAGGCGGAGCGATCAACCTTGATGATCGACGAGGAGCAACGCCAGGCGCGGATGCAGGACGCGCTGCGTGGAGCGGTAGAGGAGTCATTCGACGACGAGACCAAGGCGCTCTACAGACGTCGGCTGGAGGCCATGGCGGGCATGTTGTGGGACGAGAGTGGGGAGGATGCGGCTCGGCAAGCGCTCGCCGCCGCTGTCGGTTTTACCTCCGTCGCCGACCTCTTCGCACACCACTCATTTGCGCGGGCATTGGTGCACCGTGGGGTGTGGCTGCTCTATCAGGAGAAGGCTCGCGAGGACGCTGCTGAAGAAAAGAGGACGGGGGTGGTCCGACCATGAGATGTGTACTGTCGAGAAATAACGGGTCGGCGTCACCAGCCGTGCCGCTCGTGTTGTGCGTTGTCATCACCTTGGCGGGTTGCGGCCAGGGAGGGGATCCCCTCCAGCGGGCCCGCGAAGCTTACCGGGCGGGCGACCGGATATCGGCGATCGGCCATTATCAGCGCTACCTCGAGGACCATACCGAGGACTACGAGGTGCGCAAGGAATACACTCTCACGCTTGGCGAGGAGTGGGCCTACGCCGGAGGAGAACGGGCTCCGATTATCGAAGAGCTCGATTGGCTCTACGAGCAGCGTCCCAGCGATGAGGTGGTTCAGGGACTGCTGTCCACGATGCTCATTAGCGATGGCCAGGCAGCGATGGAGGCGGAGCGCTATGAGGACGCCGAGGCGGGCTACATCAGGGCGATGGCCGTCAATCCCGAAGGCGGACACGCGCAGTACTTTCTGGGCACCCTGTACGAGGATTGGGGGCGCCCTGAAGACGCTTTTACCCAGTACCGGTCGGCAGCCGCCAAGTATCCGGAAATTCCCGACCTCTACTTGCGCCTGGGAAGTGCCTATTTGGACCGTGGCGACTACGATCGCGCCATCAGCTATCTCGAGGTCGTGCCACAGTTGCAGATTTCGTCCTATCTGATTCCCGAAGCGCATTGCCTGTTGGCTCGTGCATACTTTGCCGAGAGTCTGGAGGATGAGGCGATCGAGCACCTCGGGATGGCAGTGGAGGGGTGCACAGTCGAGGGCCTGCGATAGCGGGCGGAGGCCTATAAGGGTTGGCGCCGGATCATATGAAGACCAACTGGGCGTCGTCCTCGTATGCTTTCCGTTCGACCATGTCGATGGATTCCCACGGGCAATAGCGCGCACACAAAGTGCAGCCGATACAGGTTTCCTTGTCAATGAGCACGTAGCGCTCTGCGGGGTTATCGCCCGGCTCCTTCAGATCGATGCAATCGACCGGGCAGAAGACGATGCAAACCTCGCAGCCGGTGCAGTCATCGCTGCGCACGATCGCGATACTGGCTGATCTTTTCTTCGGTCGCTTCTTTGTTTTTGCCATCGCTGAAACCGTTGCTGCCGTACAGGGATAGTTGCCGACGTGTGGAAACC
>CALAKE010000090.1 GCA_937922775.1 uncultured bacterium
TCGGAGTCGATCAACCGAGGTGGAGTGAGGCCAGCAGTGTTGAGGAGGCGCTGAGGTTTGCCGAGCAAGTAGGTTACCCGGTTCTTGTGCGCCCGAGCTACGTATTGTCAGGTGCTGCCATGAACGTGGCATATCGCGCCGAAGACCTGCGTGCCTATCTCGACGAAGCCGCTCGTGTGAGCTCCGAGCATCCGGTGGTCGTCAGCGAGTTCGTGTCGGTGGCGAAAGAGATCGAGGTCGACGCGGTTGCTCACCAGGGACGGGTGATTGCCTATGCGATGGGTGAACATGTCGAGTACGCCGGCGTTCATTCGGGAGACTCGGTGATTGCGCTTCCGCCCCAGCGCGTCTTTATCGAGACCATCCGGCGGATCAACCGAATCACGCGGGAAATTGCCTCCCGGCTGCGGATTACAGGGCCCTTCAACGTCCAGTATCTGGCGAAGGACGGAAGGATCCGTGTGATCGAGTGCAATCTCCGCGCGTCGAGGAGCTTCCCCTTCGCCTCGAAGGTTTACAGGCTCAACTTCATCGACCTGGCGACACGCGCGATCATGGATGCCCCCATCGGCGAGGCCGGTCGCTCGCTGCTCGAGCTCGACTATGTGGGGGTCAAGGCGCCACAGTTCTCCTTCGCGCGGCTCGCGGGGGCGGACCCCTTGCTCGGTGTCGAGATGGCCTCGACCGGGGAAGTCGCATGCTTCGGCGCCGACCTCGAGGAGGCCTTCCTGAAGTCGCTCCTATCGGTCGGGTACACGATCCCAAAGAAAGGCGTGTTGCTCTCGACCGGAACTCTCGAGGACAAAACGCGGCTCCTGCCTGCGACGCACATCTTCCGCGAGCTTGGCTTGGAGCTCTTTGCCACGGCGGGCACCGCGAGCTTCCTTAGCGCCAATGGCGTAGAGGCGACGATCGTGCCCTGGCCGTTGGATGAAGCGAGCCCTGACGCACTCGATCTCATCGGTTCGGGTGACATCGACCTGGTGATCAACGTCCCCAAGTCGATCGAGGAGGACGAGCTCACCAACGACTACCTGATACGACGCCGCGCCGTGGATTGCAGTGTGCCGCTGTTCGTGAATTCCTCGACCGCCGCCTTGTTCGCGCAGGCGATCAAGACGTACGGCCTGGGGGATCTTCAGGTCTTGGCCTGGGACGACTACGTACCGGCAACGGACGCGATGACAGAGTAGCTACGTTGGGGCCCGGGTCGGCGAGCTACGCCCGCTCCTGCCGACGGCCTGTCAGCTCTCAATCCGATGAAGCAGCCTGGTCCTAGAAATCAGGCATCCAGTCTGTGTTTTGGTCGTCAGGCTGCCCGCGTCCCCAGCCCGCCGCGCCGCGCTTGTAGAACGAGGCCTCGTCCCAGTAGTCAGCGGTGAGGGCCTCGAGCTCGGCCTTTTGGCCGGTGCTGAGAGGCTCGAAGTTGGCGGCGATCGAGATGTTCTCTTCGAGCTGTTTGATGTTGTCGCAGCCCACGATCACCGTGCTCACCGGCAGCGAGAGGACGTAGCTCATCGACTGCTGCATGGTTGTGATGCCGCCCTCGCGGAAAATCCGCCCGCGGGCCGGGATCTTCATGCCGATCACGCCCATGTTCTTCTCGTTGGCGAGTGGTAGAAGCTTTTCAGTGAAAGGCAGGTGGTGTTTGTCGGAGGGGTTCAGAGCCATGAGGATGCAATCGAAGTCGAAGCGACTGATGGCGTCGGCCAGCACGTCGGGATCCGCGTGCCCCGTGATGCCGAGGTTCCGGACGATTCCCTCGTCCTTGGCTTTGGTCAGCGCCTCGATGGCACCGTCGGGCCCGAAGATCTCATCGAGGTGCTCGGTGGCGCCGACATGGTGGAGTTGCCAGAGATCGAGGTGATCCGTCTGCAGCTTGGCCAGGCTGTCCTCGAGAAGCTTCAACGCGTCGTCGCGCTTGTAGGCATGCGTCTTGGTGGCCAGAAACACCTCGTCGCGCCGCGCGGCCATGACTTCGCCGATGTAGGTCTGGCTGATCCCGCGCCCGTACGAGGCGGCCGTGTCGATGTAGTTCACGCCAAGGTCGATGGCGCGGTTGATGATGGCAACCGACTCGTCGCGAGTGCCCTGCTGCTCCAGGGTCGCTTGCCCGCCGAGGCTGAACAACTTGACGTTGTGGCCGGTCTTGCCAAGGGGTCGCGTCGACATCTCGGGAGGGGGAATCGAGGGGTTGCCGCCCGGGGTGGCCGCGGCGGCCTTGCCTGCCAGCACCAGGGCGGCAGTTCCGGTGGCTCCGGCCGCCACGAAATCGCGGCGTGTGATCTTCTTGTCGTCCATCATTCCCTCCCCAGCGGTGTATTGCGGATCTCGACTCGTGTGTGCGCCCCGCCAAGGGGCAACCGTCGCCCGTGAGAAA
The DNA here is from genome assembly GCA_937922775.1 of uncultured bacterium. Classification (GTDB taxonomy): domain Bacteria; phylum Acidobacteriota; class UBA890; order UBA890; family UBA890; genus CALAKE01. The sequence continues at coordinate 2,381 of CALAKE010000090.1, forward strand.
CTCAAACAAGTTCCATCAAGGGTGTCAGAGCCGAAGCGCCGGCTCAAGCGGGGTAGCCGATCCCTGTGCCCATGAGCGCTCTTTGCTCCATGAGCCCGAGAACCTCCAGAGTGAAGAACCCCTTCAGCAAACGGAATGGCCACACGGTGCGAGCCGGTCTCTGAAAGGCGGTAGAATCATCGCGAATCTGTCGTGGGCTCCGAGTGTTGCCCGCGAGCCCGCCGGACGCCCGCCGGGTCGATGGCCATCCCCCACAGGACACAGCAGACAACCTCCAGCAGCAGGTCAGGAGACCCCAGGCATGAGTGAGAAGGCCTTCCAGGACTACTATCCCGATGATCTGGCCCATTGTTACGGGTGCGGCAAGATGAACTCCGACGGCCACAGGTTCAGGAGCTACTGGGACGGTGAGGAG
>CALAKE010000091.1 GCA_937922775.1 uncultured bacterium
CGTTAATCACCAGCACGGGGAGAACGCAATAGCAGACTCTCGAGCCTGAGGCGAACCCAGGGAGGCGCGGGGTGATCGCCGTAGCGGACGCTTGAGCGAGCGGCGATGCGGGAACCCGGCAGGCAGGTACTCTTACCGCGAGTGAACTGTCCGCCGAGGTGATTACCCCGTGCCGACCGGTCAGTCCTGCTTGAGCCGTTCCACTTCCTTGTCCCGGTCGATAACCGAAACCCCCTCGGTGATCCAAGCGGGCGCCGGCGTGCCTTTGAGGAAGTGTCCGAACCAGTCGAGAATCCGGTAGTGATAGTCGACCTGGTTTTTCTTCTGGCGGGCACCGTGGCCTTCACCGGCGTAGACCAGCATCACCATGAACTTGCCGGCACGGCGCGCGTAGTTGAAGAGCTCGACTCCCTGCCGAAAATCCACCGTGCCGTCGTTGTCCCCGAAGAAGAGCAGCATCGGCGACTCCAGATCCATGATGTGGATCACGGGCGAGTTGCGGGCGTAGGCCTCCATGTCTTCCCAGTAGGGGACATCCATGCGGCCCTGCCCGGTCTCGAAATGCTGGGTCTCAGCCATGCCGATGTTCCAGTGCAGCGTCCCGTAGAAGCTGAAGAAGTTGGTCAACGCCGCGCCGGCGATGGAAGTGGCGAAGATGTCGGTCTGCGTGGGGATGAAAGAGGCTTCATAGCCGCCCCACGAGTGACCGACCAAGCCGACACGCGCTGGATCGATCATGCCGGTGTCGAGAGCCGCCGCGACCGCGGCCTCGACACAATCCACCGCGGACGGGCCAGGATCGCGGTCGATGTAAACAATGTCGGGGTGCAGAACGAAGTAACCGTGGCTGTTGAACACGCTGGTGTTGTAGGGGCTGCGTTCCGACGGAGTCGCGTATGAGTGAACGCCTCGTGAGAGCTGCTCGTAGACGTAGACAATCATCGGGTACTTCTTGCCCGGCTCGTATCCTGCGGGATAGAAGAGCGCACCCTGAAGCCGCTTGCCGTGGCTGTTCTGGTAGTCAATCAGCTCCGAGCGGCCCCAGGCGTAGTCACTCTGGAACGGGTTGGTTGCTCCAACCTGATGGGCATCGGCCAAATCAGGTCCTCCCACGAAGGTGTCCGGGGAGTCGTCGAACCCCTGCACGACATAGGCGTAGACCTCGGCGTCTTCCGCTTTGGAAAGACGGGCGACGTTCTTGTCGAGGAACACCAATCGCTCGGGCGCCTGCCCATGAGTCATGCGGGCGTAGCCGAACTTCTTGGTCCACTGGCCGTAGAGGCTCATGTAGACGGGCTGTTCCAGGTCGATGAAGTCCTCCTCGCGATCCAGCCGCGCGTAGCGGTGCCGGACCTCCTCGTCTGCCGCTCGGGTGAAGTTGACCGACCCTGAGCCGTCCGGGTGGACGCCCCAGATGTCGTAGCGGTCGTACAGCAGCAGGGCCTCGTCGGACTGGCTCCAGCCCGCCATCCCGTAGGGTGGGTCCTGCTCTCGCACCGGGGTGTCGTACTCCATATTGACGAAAGTAGTCGGAACATCCGCCGTGATATTGGTGCGATCGCCCGTTTCGACGTCGTAGACCCAGTAGTGATCATCGGCGAAGTACGAGAGGTAGCGGCCGGTCGAGCTGCCGCCGCCGTAGTACCAGGTGGCCTCGATGACCTTGTTACGTTCGCCCGTGGTGACGTCGATGAGATACACGTCGTTTCGGGTGCGATCGAACATGTTCTCGAACTGATATGGCTTGCGATCGGTCTCGGTCACATGCCGTTGCCCTTCGAGAACCGTGGCTGTTTCCATGAGATCGGTGCCGAGGCGAAGAAAGCGGTCGGCATCGATGTGCCACACCGAGAGATAACTGCGGCCGAGATCGCGCTGCTTCTGCAGTCGCTGCATGGGAATGAGGCGCTCGTCCTGCGTGTGCCAGACGTCCACGTCAGCGGGCTCGACCTTCTCTTCAGGAGCAGTTGCAGGATCGGCTTCCGACTCGTCCTCATCAGCTACCTGTTCGTCCTCCGCAGCCGTCGGTTCATCCTCCCGAGAGGGCTCGTTCTCGGCCTCTTCTTTCGAGGCCGGCTTCTCCTCCCATTCCCTGATGCCGAAGAAGAGCTTGGTGCCGTCATCCGACCAACTCGGCTGGCGCGAATCGGCGACGCGCATTCCCGCCGGAAATTCGGAGTGTGAGGCAGGGTCAAACGTCAGAGCCTCGATGCTGTTGCCCGTTGCCGTCGCCAGGGCGCGCCACACGAGGACTACCTGGGTGGCATCATCGTGTTCTTCGTCCTCAGCGGAGCGCAACGCCGCGAGGTCGGATGATTCTTCCCGCCAGGTGAGTTGGCTGAAGTCTGCTTCGCCCGATGCCAGTACGCGCAGCGCGCCACTCGCCGGATCGTAGAGATGGACGCCGTTGCCGGCGCGGCCTTCAGCAGCCACGGTCATGGCCAGCATGCTGCCTTCGTCCTGCCAGGAGAACTCGGCGATGTTGCCGAAGTTGATGTCGGTGCCGTTCGATAGGTCTCGCACCACGAGATCAGCGGAGCTCGTTTCCGACTCCTCGGGTGCATAGCGATGCATGGCGATGAAGGTGCCACCTTCGCTGAACTCGAAGGAAGCGACCCCGTCGATGAGCTCAGGTTCCATCTCTGTACTGGTCAGATCGATGAGCCCCATCTTGTTGTGAAGAGGCTCCTTCTTCTTCTGCATGGCCTCGCGCTCGGCCTCCGCGAAGCCGACGCTGTAGGCGAGCCAGCGGGAAGTGCTCGAGTAGGCGGGACTGCCACCCGATTCCAAAATCCCGGATGCGGCGGATTCGACAGGAGCGGCCGCACCTGATGCCGTGGTGGGGTACAGGCGCAACTCGAAGGTGCCATCGACGCGACGGACCTGCGACGCCATCCATTCGCCATTCGGCGAAAGGGTGCTAGCGCCCAGTGATTCCCATTTGCCGTAGTCGGGCGCGGTTACGGGAGAATTCTGTTGGGCGCCAAGGTGTGCAGGCGCCATCACCGGCGTCAGAAGGGCGGCGACAAAGACAAGAATCAAGCTGAGCTTCGAGATCGTGCGTGCGGCCATGACTGTCTCCTCGAGCACGGATAGACTTGACGACCCTTGAGAGCAGGGCAAGTATCTATGGATCCTCATGGAACATGCAACGGAAGGAAGTTCCGCTATTTGTCCGGGATCGCTGGTAGTGCGTCGGAGTATGTCGGCGACCCCATCACGTTTTTCGACCCGTGGGAGGTCCATGTGAGCGTTTCCGTCGTTCGCCGTTTCCTCTTCTGTTTTGTTGTCGTTGCCGCTCTGATGACCACACAACTCGTCCCGGTAGCCACCGTTGCCGGTGCCCAGGCCGAGGACCCGCGCGTTCTGTCTGCCGAGGACACCCTGCGCATCAACTCGGTGGGTGGCGCACGGATCTCGCCCGACGACAAGTGGGTGCTATATACGATGACCGTCCGCGACATGGAGGACGAGGAGCTGTCGAATACGACGCATGTTTGGCGCGTCAACATCGACGGCACCCTGCGCCGCCAGCTGACCCACGGAGAAGAAAGCGCCTCGTCGCCGGCCTGGTTTCCTTCTGGCGACCAGATCGCCTTTTCATCCTCGCGCGGAGAGGGCGAAGGCAATCAGATCTTCTTCATGTATACCGACGGGGGAGAGGCTTGGCAGGCGACCGAGCACGAGGGAGGGGTAGGGCAGTACAGCATTTCGCCCGATGGCGGCAAGCTGTTGTTCACAGCGCGTGACCCTCTGAGCGAGGAACAAGAGAATAAGCAGAAGATGAAGGACGATGCCGAGGTGGTCGATGCGGAGTTCCGCATGACCCACCTATGGGTCTTCGACATCGAGTCCGGCGAGGAGATGAGGCTCACCGAGGGCGAGTTCACCATCAGCGACCCCCAGTGGTCGCCCGACTCGAGCCGCATCGCCTACGTGACGCGCCCCACTCCCAAGAACGACGACGGCTCTCGCAGTGATATCTGGGTCGTGGACGCTGCCGGCGGCGAGCCCCGCAAGCTGCACGAGAACGTCGGGCCCGACACCAGCCCGCGCTGGTCGCCAGACGGCACGAAGATCGCTTTCGGGGCGAACACATATGAGGGCACGACCGTCTGGTACTCGAACCTCTACGTGATTCCCGCCGACGGCGGCGAGCCTGAGATCTATCTGGAGGACTTCGACCTCAACTTCGGCACGCCGATCTGGTCGCGAGATGGGCGATCGGTATATTGGTCGACAGGACACGGCACGTCCATCGACCTGTTCTCGATCGACTTGAGCTCCAGCGAAGTCGAGACATACGCGGTGCCGACGGGTGCCAACGGTGGCTGGGAGCTATCTCACGACGGCAGCCACTGGGTATATTCGCATTCGAGCGGTGAGATGCCGGGCGAGCTTTACACCGCCCCGGTCGGTTTCGGCGCTGAGGACAAGGTCCAGCTCACCGACGCCAACCCGTGGTTGCGCGAGGAGGGTGTGCAGTTCGGCAGCACCGAAACGATTCGCTGGAAGAACGGCGACGACCAATGGATCGAGGGCGTTCTGGTGAAGCCCGTCGGCTATGTCGAGGGGCAAAGCTACCCGCTGGCCGTCAATCCGCATGGTGGCCCGAGCGGCGCCCGCATCGAGTCGTTCAGCTCGAGCAATCAGCTCCTCGCCGGCAACGGCTTCGTCGTCTTCCAGCCGAACTTTCGGGGTAGCTCCAATTATGGGCAGGAATTTCTCAACTCCAACCGGAACTACTGGGGCATACGCGACTACGACGACATCATGACCGGAGTCGACTACCTGGTCGCCGAGGGCATAGCCGACCCAGACAGGATGGTCGCCTACGGTTGGAGCTACGGTGGATACATGACCTTCTGGATGTCGACGCAGACCGACCGTTTCAAGCTGATCTCGCCCGGTGCCGGTTTGTCGAATCTGTACAGCATGTACAGCACCACCGACATCCCGGGGTACCTCGGCTGGTTCTTTGGCACGCCCTGGGACAACGAGGATGTATATCGGGAGTTGTCGCCCATCCGCCACGTGAAGAACGTCACCGCCAAGATCCTGATCATGCACGGCGGCGATGATGCGCGCGTGCCACCCGAGCAGGCTGTGGAGTTCTACCAGGCCTTGAAAGACCTGGGCAAAGACGTCACCTTCGTCCGCTATCCCCGGCAGGGACATGGCATCGGCGAGCCTCGCCTGCAGCTAGACCGCCTGCGTCGTTACGTTTACGCCTTCTCCGAGGCTGTCGGTGTGACGCCAATCAGCGAGAAGAAGTGGGAAGAAGAGAAGAAGAAGGCAGCTGAGGAGAAGGACAAGGCCAAGAACGTTATCGAGGGCGATGATGGCATCGAGGATGTCGATCTGGCTCCTAGCCGACCGGACACGCCTGCGGTGGACCTCGGTATCTTCACCGTGATCGAGAGGGAGGGGGCTCGCTAGAGCGAGCGTCCTGGAGCCGACATTCGAGGGGGCCTCGCTAGATTGGGCTTCCTGGAGCCGACATTCGAGGGGGGGTCGCTAGAACGGGCTTCCTGGAGCTGACACTCACACTCGAGACTTCGAGACCGGGCTCGATGGGCGAGCCCGCTGAATTACTATGGATAAGACACGAGACGAGATGTTGACGGATTGGAAGGGCCGCCCTCTGCGTGACCTTCGCGTGTCGGTCACCGATCGCTGCAACTTTCGCTGCGGCTACTGCATGCCGCGCGAGGTGTTCGGCTCCACGTACGAGTTCCTGCCCCGGCGGCAGATTCTCTCTTTCGAGGAGATCACACGCGTCGTAAGGCTTTTCGCCGGCCTCGGCGTCCGGAAGGTTCGGCTTACAGGCGGGGAGCCTCTTCTGCGTCAGGATCTGCCCGACCTCGTCCGCATGTTGAGCGCGCTCCCCGACCTGGACGTTGCCCTGACCACCAACGGCTCGCTGCTTCCCCAGCAGTCACGGGCGCTCGCCGATGCAGGGTTGAGGCGTATTACCGTCAGCCTCGATTCTCTCGACGACGACATCTTCCGTGCCATGAACGACGTGAGGTTCTCGGTAGCGCGCGTTCTCGAGGGAATCGACGCCGCGGCGGCAGCGGGTCTGAGCCCCATCAAGATCAATGCGGTCGTGCGTCGCGGCATGAACGACCAGACCGTCGTCGACCTCGCCAGGCATTTCAAGGGCAGCGGCCACGTTCTCAGGTTTATCGAGTATATGGATGTGGGGACAACCAACGGGTGGCGCCTGGACCAAGTCGTGTCGGGGCAGGAAATTCTCGACCTGATCGACGCCGAGATGCCGATCGAACCCGTGGATTCGGCCTACCGGGGCGAGGTGGCTCGGCGGTGGCGATACATCGACGGGGAGGGGGAGCTGGGAGTGATAACCTCCGTCACTCGACCCTTCTGTGGCGACTGCACGAGGACGCGATTGTCCGCCGAGGGCAAACTGTACACGTGCTTGTTTGCTGCCTACGGCACCGACTTGAAAGAGGTGCTGCGGGGGGGAGCGGGAGACGAAGAGATCTTGGATATGGTGAGAGGAATATGGAATTCACGCCGCGACCGCTACTCTGAAGTGCGCACCGAGGAAACGACAGGCCTGGACCGTATTGAAATGTCCTACATCGGTGGCTGAGGCGAGCTTTACCCGACCCCGGGAATCCCGTACCTTGGAAGATGCAGGTCGCCGGATGAGCGTTGCGTGCCCGTCGGCGGCCTTCTTGAGCCTGGGTTGCTCAACGGCTCATGATGCGAGCCGCTGAGCAACCCAGACTAGCCTGTAGAGGGAGATCATGACTGAAGAGACCAAGGCAACTATTGACGAGGCAGCCGCGGGGAACGGCTCGGTTGAGTTCAGCGACATCGCGGCCGAGAAAGTGAGGGAGTTCCTTGCCGGCCACGAGCAGGCACAGGGCAAGCCGTTGCGCATCTACGTGCAAGGCGGCCCCGCCGGCTACGACTATGGCTTCACGTTCGAAGACAAGCGTGAAGACGACAACGTGATCCCGCAAGAGGGTTTCGATCTCGTTGTGGACGGCTACAGCCTGGACCTACTGGCCGGCTCAACCGTGGATTTCGAAGAGACGCTGACTGGCGGTGGGTTCGTGGTGAACAACCCCAACGTGCCGGACCCGATGAGCGACCCGCTCTACGCGCGCGTCAAGGGCCTCATTGACGACCAGATCAACCCCGGCCTCGGTATGCACGGCGGCTTCGTGACCTTGCTCGACGTCAAGGAGGGCACGGTGTATGTGAAGCTGGGCGGTGGTTGCCAGGGATGTGGAATGGTCGACGTTACGCTCAAGCAGGGCATCGAACGCCTTCTCAAGGAAGAGATCCCCGAGATCGATCGCGTCCTCGACACCACCGACCACGCTGCCGGCGAGAACCCCTACTATCAGCAGTAGCTCTAGGTCGCCTTTACCGGCAGGCGCAAGCGTGCACGGCATCCCTGCCGGCTGCGGCGGTTCTCGAGCGTCAGCGATCCATCGTGGGCTTCGGCAATCTGACGGCTCAGGACCAGGCCGATACCCGAGCCTTGTGGCTTGGTGGTGAAGAACGGCACAAAGAGGTTGCTGGTTTCCGGCAGGCCGGGGCCGGTGTCGTCCACCCACAGCTCCAGCTGCCGGGTCAAGCCGTTGGTCCGCGACCAGCCGACCCGGACGTCGCCGCTCGTCTCCAATGCTGCGTCGACGGCATTAGTTACCAGATTGATCAGAAGCTGGTCGAGCTGGTCCCCATCCGCCCAGATGGTCATCCCCGGACCGGGGAGGACCTCGATCTTCATGCGCGTCTCGAGCTCGACGACCCGCCGGACCCACTCCTCCACGTCCATGGGTCCTCTGTGCGGTTCGGGAAGCTGGGCGAGGCGAGCGTATGATGCCATGAAGCGGCTCAGGGCCTTGGATCGCCCGGCGATAATCTTCAACCCCTGTTTCAGATCGTCTTCGCGATCGGGCGGAGCGGGCTCACGGGTCAGAATATCGCTGAGACTTCCAGCCAGCGAGTAGATGGGTGCCAGGGAGTTGTTGATCTCGTGGCGCAGCACCTGCACGACGCGCTGCCAGGCTTGACGCTCCTCTTCGCGCAGCGCCCGGGTCAGATCAGAGAGCACCAGCAACTGGTGTTCGTGGCCCTCCGAGCGAAATGTGCTCCGCCTGATTTCCCAGCGCCCCGACATGCCCGGAAAAGCTATATCGACAGTTCGGAACGGGGCTCCCTTGAGACAATCGGCAAGCCCCAGATCTTCAGCTCGGCGGCCGAGAATGCGTTCCGATGGCCTTGCCAGGATGCGCTCCCCGCCGCGGTTGACCAGGCGCAGGCGACCCATGTCGTCGAACGTGAACATCGCCACGTCGATTTCATCCATGACCTTGTGGAGCAGCGCAGTTGCCTCGATCGCGCCGAGCCTCTGCTCGCGGAGAATTTGGCCGAGACGATTGACCTCCATGATGGCCAGCCCCAGCGGCTCATCACGGCGCTGCCCTCGGACGCGAATCGAGTAGTCGCCCTCCAGCAGGGCGGCGACGAGGTTGGAGAGAGTCTGCAGCGGCCTGACTACCCGTTCACGTAGGGCGACGGCGAAGCCGACCCAAGTCCCGATGATCAGGACGGTGAGGGTCCACTGGACCTTGAGAGAAAAATCGCCATCCCAGAGCAAATAGAGAGCAATCGCACTGCCAGGAAACCCCGCCGCCAATCCCATGAGCAGGATGCGGTTCTCGTGGCTCACCCGAGGCATTCTGAAAAGCTCCTGCGCTCTCGCTGTACGTTCGGCCAGCGTCCCTGTCTCGAGCCGGAGCCCGGACTCGTTGTGGCGCGGTTCATTCCTCCTGATGCAGGCCGAAACGCTGCAGTCTTCGATAGAGGGCGCTTCGACTGAGGCCCAGCGTGTCGGCGGCCTGGCTGACGTTTCCGTCGGCGCGACTCAGCGCCTTCTGGATCAGATAACGTTCCGCCTCGTCGAGGCTCATCCGCTCGAGTCGCGACGAGGCTTCCGGACGTGGCCTGAGCCCCAAATCTTCAGTCTCGATACTATCGCTCTGAGTAAGAAGAACACCACGTTCCACAGCATGCTCGAGCTCTCGTACGTTGCCGGGGAACGGATGCTCGAGGAGAACCTGCATTGCCTGCTGATGGAAATCCTCCACCGCTTTGCCGTAGTGGCGCGCATAGCGTTTCAGGAAGTGCATCGCCAGCAAGGGGATGTCCTCACGGCGCTCGCGCAGCGGCGGCAAGTGGATCTCCACGGTATTCAACCGGTACAGGAGATCCTCGCGGAACCTCTCTTTGTTGATTTCTTCCTGCAGGTTGACGTTGGTGGCCGAAAGCATTCTGGCGTCGACGCGCTTGGTCTTCGACGAGCCGACTCTCTGCATCTCGCCGGATTCGATGACCCGCAACAACTTGGCTTGCTGCGGCATCGGAACGTTGGCTATCTCGTCGAGAAAGAGGGTTCCTGCATCGGCGAGCTCGAAGTATCCGACCCTGTCGGACTTGGCGTCGGTGAAGGCACCCTTCACGTGCCCGAATAGCTCGCTCTCGAAGGTGCCCTCTGAGAGACCACCGACATTGACGGTTACCAGAGGCTGTGATGCCCGGGTCGAAGCCGCGTGAACCCAGCGCGACACGACCTCCTTGCCGGTGCCGTGTTCGCCGGTGATCAACACGTTTGCATCGGACGGGGCGACGCGTTCCATGAGGTGCAGCACAGGCTGCATGACGCGTGACTCCGCGATGAGCTCCGGCAAACCCTCGCGCCGCAACAAGCGATTCTCGATCTCCAGGCGCTGACTCTTGCGAATGGCCTGGCCGAGCTCGACTTGCGTTCGCACGGTGGCGATCAAGCGGGCGTTGTCCCAGGGCTTTTCGACGTAATCACGTGCCCCCCTGCGCATGGCCTCGACCGCGCCCTCGACACTTCCCCAAGCCGTCATCACGACAACCGGCAGCGTGGGATCGACATCGCGGATCTGCGGCAATAGCTCGAGGCCCTCGCGCCCCGACGTGGTGTCGCGAGCGTAGTTCAGGTCCATGAGCAGTGCGTCGAAGTGCGTCTCCTCGATAGCAGCGAGAATCCCCGCGGGCGACGTCACGGTGTCGATTTTGAAGCCCTCGCCCTTGAGCAGCAAGCGCAAGGCCTCCAAGACGTCGGCTTGGTCGTCGGCTACGAGAATGTGGGATTGAGGAGGAGTATCGCTCACGCTAGTGGCTCCGAGTTGCTGAATTCCGCGCTAGATTGGCTGTGGATGGCCACTGACAAATTCCCCCTTACTCCCGGGGAGCTTGTCGGCACGGCGCCTAGTCTAGCTGCTGGATACAGATGGGGCCAAAAACAGAGCTACTCGTCCGCCGCATGGCGCGTCAGCTCAGTATCCGCGAGGACGTCTTCTTCGACCACGCGGCCGTCGAAGAGGTTGACCGTACGGTCAGCGTAATTCCCCCAGCGAGGATCGTGCGTCACCATGCAGATGGTTGCTCCCTCTTTGTGGAGCTCGGCCATCAGGTTCATTACCGCCTCGGCGTTGCCCGAATCGAGGTTACCCGTGGGCTCGTCCGCGAGGACGATTGACGGCGCGCCTACGACCGCCCGGGCCACTGCCACGCGCTGCTGCTGACCGCCGGAGAGCTGGCTCGGATAGTGCTTCATCCGGTGCGACATGCCCACACGCTCGAGTGCAGCCTCCACCCGCTCCTTGCGCTCCTTCTTGGCCATGCCCCGGTAGGTGAGGGGAAGCTCGACGTTTTCGTAAACCGTCAGGTCGCCGATCAAGTTGAAGCTCTGGAAGATGAAGCCGATCTCACG
>CALAKE010000092.1 GCA_937922775.1 uncultured bacterium
CGAAGCCACCAGGATGCCGACTGCAAGTGCGGTGACGTACGTGCCCGCGAGGAGCGTCCGTCTACTACGGGGGGCGACCAGCAGGAATAGCACGAAAACTGGAACGTAGATAATGCCGTGGCCCTTCAGAAGCAGCAGCGCTGTGTGGCAGAGACCGGCGAGCGAGGCAGTCAGAGGACTCGGCCGCAGGACTAGCCAAATCGACAGCAATAAGACGGCGAAGTAGAGGCTCTCAGGAACGGCCATGACCACATTCGCGACAACCGACCCGTTGAAGGCGACCAAGCCGGAGAGTAGCAGCGAGGCCGGGCGGCCCCATCCTGTTCTCCGGCCGAGGAGGTAGGACATCCCAGCGACGATGCCGAACGAGATGATAGTGATCGCCAGCATGGCGCGGTGGCTCGGCCCAGTCACGATCCATGCCCAGGCGCCCACCAGCGAGTAACCTGCCTGCTTGATGGTTTCCAGATCGGGAAAGGTTGCCCCTGCACCACAATGCATCGGGTAAAGAGTGTTGGTGACGTAGCCCTTGCCTAGGTACAGATTGCGCGCCAGGTGCGCGTGCCACATCTCGTCGTTGACCAGCAGCCCTCGCGACCACTGGCGCGGATAGAGGAAGACGAAGGAGTAGATCGCGACGGTGAGGCTGATTCCGGTGAAGATGGCGAACTCAGGAAGCTTGTCGAGTCCGGCTCGAAATCGGTCGAGGCTCATTCAGGCATCTCTCGGTTCGCGTGGTGCACGGCCCATCAGCAGGCCGCTCTCAGTGTCACCTGTCCCCTGGGCTTTGTCCACACAACGGATCCGGGTTGTCGATTTCGCTGTAACACCCCCCGGAGGGTGCCTGATAGCATAGTGGTTCAAACGCCCTTCGCTTCAGTCCGGAGGAGATCCATCGTGGCGAATCAAAGGTTCGAGTTCGATGAGTACCGGCTCAAGTACGGCCACAGCGGAGTAGATGACACGGCGGCGATACTGGCCTGCTACAAAGACTCCAGCCTCGTGGGGTTGATCCAGTTTGTCAAAGAGGATTCAGATGTCGCGGGCCACAAGGCGGTTCGAGAGAGTCCGGATGCTCCCGAGATTCCACTCCTGCGCTTCTCGATCTCGAGGTTCGAGAACATCATCACCACGCTGCGATACGAAAAGCCCCTGTTCATCGAGATCGACACTGATATCGGCTACGGCGGGATCCGAACGACGCTGGAGCCCGTGGGCGAAGAAGAGGGCAAGGGGCGGTAGCTACAGTCACTAGCAGGTTCCCGGGTTTGGTCATGACCAACCAAATCACCGTAATGGAGCGTGCCCCGAGCACCGCCCGGGGGCATATGATCTCCGGCTACGAGCTGCCTTCCGCTCAACTGGCGAGGGCACGCGATCGCCTCGGGCGGCTGGCGATGCTGATGTCCGTGGTCTGGTCTGTTGCGACCGGGCTAATGGCCGTCGTGGCACCCCTGGATACCCGGGTCCCGCACGATAGCCTCATCGCATACCTGTTTTTCTTCGCGCTCACCATGGTGGCGACGCTGGCCCTGCTCGTCGCTACCCGGATCAAGAGTCTCAGCGACGCGTTCGTCCTGAACCTCGGCCTGGTCTACGAGGTTGTTCTGTGCTTCATGATCTCGTACGTCATGATCTGGAGGTTCTATGTCGATACCGGCTGGATGCCGGCAGCCACGTGGATCGGCGTCATCATGGTGATGTACCCGCTAATCATCCCGAGCCCGCCCCAGCGCACCCTTCTCGCCGCTCTAGCAGCCACCGCCACCGTCCCCGTGTCGATACTCATTCTGAATTTGAACGGCACGATCCCCTTCAACTGGATCGACTACGTGAGCATGACGATCGATCCGCTCATTTGCGTGGCCATCGCTGTATTCGGCTCGCGCGTACTGCATGGGATGCACCAGGATGTCGCACGAGCAAGCGAGTTGGGCAGCTACCGGTTGCAGAAACGTCTTGGTAGCGGCGGAATGGGAGAGGTGTGGATGGCCGAGCACCGGCTGTTGTCTCGGCCCGCCGCCATCAAGGTGATGAGCCCGCAGGCCATTGGTGGAAGCAACGAGGACGTCTCGGTACTGATGAAGCGCTTCAAGCGCGAGGCCCAGGCCACATCGATGATGCACTCCGAGCACACCATCGACCTGTTCGACTTCGGCATCACGGAAGACGGTTTGCTCTACTACGTCATGGAGCTCCTCGAAGGATTCGACATGGAGTACCTGGTGGAAGAGTGGGGCCCCGTGCGCCCCGAGCGCGCCGTTTGTCTCATGCGCCAGGTCTGTCACTCTCTCGGAGAGGCGCACGAGAGCGGGCTTATCCACCGCGACGTCAAGCCTGCGAACCTCTATGTCTGCCGCTACGGTCGTGACCACGACTTCGTCAAAGTCCTGGATTTCGGATTGGTGAAGCACTCCGACGAATCGAGGCTGGACGACGCGAAGCTGACGGCGGCAAACATCGCCGGGGGTACGCCCGCTTACATGTCGCCGGAACAGATCCTCGGCCACAAACCCGCCGATGGACGCTCCGATGTCTATGCCCTGGGTTGTGTCGGCTACTGGCTGTTGACGGGGCAACTCGTGTTCGATGGGAGCACGCCGATGGAGACCATGGTTCATCACACACGCACCCAGCCGGCCGCACCGTCCGAGCGCACTGAAATCGAGGTTCCTCAGCGTCTGGAGGAGATCATTCTCTCCTGCCTGGAGAAAGATCCGGATGACCGTCCTCAGAACGTCGATGAGCTCGACGATGCCCTGGGAGGGGTACCTCTCGATGAGGAATGGACCGAGGATCGGGCACGTGAGTGGTGGTCAGTGCACCGGCCGATGTCCCCAAGGAGTGAACAATGAGTGATCCCATGAAGCTGGTGAGTCAGGCGTTCAAGGCTTTCCGAGAAGAGGCGCCCGATCACGCGGAAGCTTGGATGTCTGCCGTACAGGGCCTCGACCGGGTGAGCGCGCTGGACGACAAGACCAAGCACCTGGCGTACCTGGCCGTGCTGGCAGCGTTGGGTCGTGACAGCGGTATTCCCTTTCATGTGCATCTGGCTCAACAGGTAGGGGCGAGTCGCGAGGAGATCATCAGCGCCATCCTGGTGGGTTTGCCTGCCGCCGGCCACATCGTGACGCAGTCGTTGCCGCCGGCGATCACCGAGCTCGACTCCGAGTAGACGCTTCCGGCCGCCTGGAGAGGAAAGTCGATGAGAGGCATCGCGCTACCGCTGCCCAGCACCTCCGGCGAGGTTTCGCTCGAAGAGACCCTCGAGAAACGCCGGTCGTTGCGGTCGTTCAGTCCCGATCCGCTGAGTCTCGAAGAGGTCTCTCAACTACTCTGGGCTGCCCAGGGAATCACCGGCCAAGCAAAGGAGCGAACCGCGCCATCGGCGGGTGCGACCTTTCCCATCGAGCTCTACGTGGCGGCCGGCGCTGTTGAAGGTTTGCCCGTCGGGGTCTTCAGGTACCACCCGGTCGTGCATCGGCTGGAGGCGGTTGCCGCCACTGACGTTCGCCCCGACCTGGTGCGAGCGACCGGAAAGCAGGACTTCATCGGCCTCGCGCCGCTGGTGATGGCCGTTGCGGCCGTGCGGGCTCGCACCCGCAAGGAGTACGGCGAGCGCGCGGTGCGATACGTTGACATGGAGGCCGGGGCTGTTCTGCAGAATGCCTCTCTCCAAGGTGTGGCCCTGGGGCTCGGTAGTGTCGTAGTGGGTGCCTTCAAGGACGAGGAAGTCAAGCAGATCCTCGGCATCGAGGGACAGGAGCGATTCCTGGCGATGCTGGCCGTTGGGCGACCCGGGCGCCAGGAGGGCGGGTAGGCTGCATGGGCCCTCCGATTCATCTCGAGCCGGTGGGCATGCGGCATGCTCCCGAGGTACAGAGGCTGGTGACCAGCCACCCCGACATCGTGGCGATGACTCGCATGCCCGATCCCTATCCCGACGACGGTGCGGCCGCGTGGCTCGAGCAGGCGATCCCCAAGTGCGAGGCAGGTGAGTGGTATGTCTTCGCCATCACCCGCGAGGACGGACAAGCCGTTGGGCTGATCGGACTCATCGGGGAAAGCGAGCGCGGCGCCGAGATGGGCTACTGGATTGGCGGGCCCTTCATGAACGAAGGATTTGCAACCCAGGCAGTTGGGTTGCTCCTTGAATTCGCTTTCAGCGAGCTAGGCCTCGAACGCGTTTTTGCGACGCCGTTGGAGAGGAATCTCGCGTCCCGGCGAGTCCTCGAGAAGAACGGCCTCGAGGTCGCGCGCACCTATCCGAACACCGAAGAGAAGTGGGAGCCGACGGACATGTTCATGGAGTATGCACTGACCCGCGACGAATGGGCCGGTAGCTTCTCCTAGCTACCGAGCTCAGCCCCCGATGTATACGGGCTGGCGCCTGGCGCCCCAGTCGCCGGGCCGTGGCTCGAGCACGCCGGCGCAGGATGTGCCGCAACTCGGACAAGCGAGCTCCTGCGTGAGCTCCCAGGCCGTCATGGCATACCAGTTGCGGACGATCAGATGCTGGCCGCATTCGTGGCAAGAGGTCGTGTCCCCGTCGGGATCGACGACGTTGCCCGTGTAGGCGTAACGAACCCCGTTCTTCATCGCAATTTGCCGGGCCCGCGTGAGCGTGGCTGGCGGAGTTGCCGGCCGGTCACGCAGCTTCCAGTCGGGGTGGAAGGCGGAGAAGTGCATGGGAACGTCGGGGCCGAGGTTCTCAACCACCCACTGAGTCATCTCCTCGATCTCGGAATCCGAGTCGTTGAGCCCGGGAATGATGAGTGTCGTCGTTTCGAACCAGACATCGGTCTCGTGCCTCAGGTACAGGAGCGTTTCGAGCACCGGCTCGAGGTGCCCGGCACAGGTCTGGGTGTAGAAGTCCTCGGTAAAGGCTTTCAGATCGACGTTCGCGGCATCCATCCAGCGGTAGAATTCTTCGCGCGGCTCGGCACAAACATAGCCTGCGGTGACGGCTACGTTCTTCACTCCCTGCTCGCGGCAGGCTTGCGCCACATCGACCGCGTACTCGTGGAAGATAACCGGGTCGTTGTACGTGAACGCGACGCTGCGGCACTCGAGATCCACCGCTACTTGGGCGAGGCTCTGTGGTGATGCCTGGTCGGCAAGGCGGTCGAACTCCCTCGACTTGCTGATGTCCCAGTTCTGGCAGAACAGGCAGCCGAGGTTGCATCCCGCGGTGCCGAACGAGAGCACGGGCGTGCCGGGCAGAAAGTGGTTCAGCGGCTTCTTCTCGATAGGGTCGATGCAGAAGCCGCTCGATCGACCATAGGTGGTGAGGACAATCTCATCGCCCTCGCGAGCGCGAACGAAGCAGAAGCCACGTTGGCCGTCCGTGAGCCGACAGTATCGAGGGCAGAGATCGCACTGGATGCGACCGTCCTCCATCTCATGCCAAAACCGACCGGGATGTGTCGCGGATGCCGGCTGCACTGGTCTGCCCTTCCATTATTCGTGACGCTGGGTCCGTCGCGGACACACATCTCAGTATAATCGCGCAGGACATCAAAATCGGAGCTCACCAGAAACAGACATCAGTAATGCACAGGGAGCGCAGCACCATGTGGAGGCTCGTGACAGCAAGTCTGGTCGTGTGTTTGGCGTCATTGGCGCTGGCGTGCGGAGGTCGAGACGGGGGAGTCGAGGATGAGGGCCCGGCCCCGGCAGACGAGGGTCCCGCCCCGGTGAACGAGGATCAGGTCAGGGAGTGGTTCAACGCATACATCGAGGCCCACAACAGCCATGACATCGAGGCGGAGCTGGCATTCTACGCGGATGAGGTCATCTTCGAGGTGCCTCAGAACACGTCCCTCATGAGGCGAGAGGATTTGCGGCCCCGGTTCGAATGGGAAGCGGCCACAGATAGCCAGCTATCCATGTCAGGCATCGAAATCGACGGTAGCACCGTCACTATTAATGATTTTGTCGAAACCAGCGCGTGGTTGCAGCTCGCCGGTATCGGAGAGATCGTCTACAAGCCCGGCACCAAGATCGTCTTCTCCGATGGCCTGATTACCGAGGTGCTGCCGTCGTCACC
>CALAKE010000093.1 GCA_937922775.1 uncultured bacterium
CGCCTATCGTGGACTGAGTATCAACCTGGTGGGTGGTGAGGTGCCGGTGCGAATTCGAGGCGCTTCGGTGGTGCCAGAGTTCTTCTCGGTGCTCGGGGTGGAAGCCATGATTGGTAGGACTTTTTCGCCCACCCTCGATGCCCCGGAATCGGAGCGCACTGTGGTTCTCGGCCACTCCATCTGGGAGACACAGCTCGGTGGCGATGACGAGATTCTGGGTCGGAGCCTGAAGCTGAACGACGAGCTGTACACCGTGGTTGGTGTCATGCCCGAAGGATTCGATTTTCCGGACGGAGCGGAGCTGTATCTCTCGCCCCACTACCGGGTTCCGGACCCGCCATTCGACCTGGGCGAAGACCCGGCCGATAACCGCGGCGCCCAGTACTTGAGCGTCGTCGGGCGACTGCGGACTGGCGTGGAGTTGGAGCAAGCGCAGGCGGAGCTCGACATTGTCGCGGCTCAAATTGCGGAGGCCTTTCCGAGCTCCAGCGGGGCAGAGGGGCTCGTGGCGGTACCCTTGCACGACACCTTGGTGAATAACGCTCGGCCCCTTCTGTATGTGCTTCTCGGCGCCGTCAGCTTCGTGCTCCTGATCGCCTGTGCCAACGTGGCCAGCCTCCTGATCGTACGGGCGACGCGGAAGGAAAAAGAGCTCGCTATCCGCAGAGCCTTGGGCGCCGGCGCGGGGCGCATCGTTCGCCAGCTTCTGACCGAGAGTATTTTGCTGGCACTGATTGCCGGTGTGTTCGGTGTCGTCTTGGCGCTGTGGGGGACGGATCTGCTCCTGTTGCTCGCTCCGGCAGAGATCCCCAGGGCCGAGGAGGTTGGCGTTGATCTCAGGGTTCTGGGCTTCACCTTTCTCATCGTTGTCGGCACGGGTGTTCTGTTCGGCATGGCCCCCGTCCCCCAGGTTTCGCGGGATGACCTGCAGTCGACGATCAAGGACGGGACAGCACGAATCGCGGGGCACAGCGGCAACCGCCTTCGGAAGACACTGATCGTCGGAGAAGTGGCGATTTCATTCCTGTTGGTCGTCGGGGCCGGGTTGATGGGCCGAACGTTCTTCTCGCTGGCAGCCGTGGACCCAGGCTTCGACAGCAGCAACACGCTCGCTGTCCATATGGCTCTTCCCGAGAGCAAGTACTCCGAGGATCACGAGTTCCTGGCGTTCTACGACGGCGTGCTCAACCGGGTACAGGCGATGCCGGGCGTCGAATCGGCGGCAATGGTTTTGACGCTGCCGATGAACGCGAACATCCGCGGGACCCTCAGCATCACCATCGACGGCGTGCCCAGAATTCCGGGGGAAGATCTTGTTGCCGGTTTCCAGGTGGTCAGCCCCGACTACTTCCGGACGCTGCACATTCCGCTGCTCAGCGGACGGTTTCTGACGACGGCTGACAGCGAGGACGCCCCCCCTGTTCTCCTTATCAATCAGGCCTTCGTCGATCTGCACTTCCCCGACGAGGATCCCCTGGGGAAGAGGATTTCATGGGGTGACGGGGAGGGTCCCGACACCACCTGGTCGACCGTGGTCGGCGTCGTTGGCAATACGCTCATGGCCGGTTTGGATGACCAGGCTGAACCCATGACGTATCAGACCTACCCACAGGCCTGGCTGCCGTTTTTGACCCTTGTCGTGCGCAGCCATGGCGATCCGGCCGCGCTGACGGGTTCGGTGCGAGCTGCCATCCTCGAAGTCGACCCGGAGCAACCGATCTACGGCGAAACTACACTCGATGAGGCGCTGGCGGGCACCCTCGGAAACCGCCGCTTCAACATGTTGTTGCTCGGAGTATTCAGCTTCGCCGCGCTGGTGATGGCGGCGGTTGGGCTTTACGGTGTTCTCAGCTTTTCCGTCGAGCAGCGCTCGCGGGAGATCGGCGTTCGCAGGGCGCTCGGCGCTGAGCAGGGTGCAGTGATCCTGCAGGTGGTCCGCGAGGGCTCGACGCTGGTATTCATCGGGCTCCTCATCGGAGTGGCGGGTTCATTTGCGCTATCGGGTGTCGTTTCGAGCCAGATCCACGGCGTGAGCGCAGCCGACCCGGTCAGCTACGCGATGGGGATCCTCATTCTCGGGACGATTGCGCTCCTGGCCTGTGCGATTCCCGCACTTCGAGCTTCGCGTGTCGACCCGATTGTCGCGCTGAAAAGCGAATAGAGAAACCCCGACCGAAACAGTGCGCTCGGTCCGGGCATGCCAGGGCTATCATTCCGGTGAGGGAACCGAGATCGCGACCAGGTGCGATCTCGTGCGGTAGAAGAGCATGCCCTCTGAAATGGCCGGCGTCGCCATGCACACCTCTCCCATGTCGTTGTCCGCAAGGAGCTCGTACTCCGCACCAGCCCTTACGACATATACGTCTCCGTCCTCGCTGGTGAAGTAGACCTTCCCGTCCGCTGCGACAGGCGACGCGGTGAATCCCGAGCCACCGGGTCCGAGCCGTTGCCGATAGAGGCGGTCGCCCGTCTCTGCGTCATAGACAGCGAGCACGCCGTTGTCTCTGAGCAGGTAGAGATGGGCGCCGTAGATCACGGGAGTAGGCATATATGCGCCCTCCCGCGGCTGGCTCCAGGCGATGTGCCGGTTCGAGGACGCGCCGCCCTGGAGCGAGATGTCGCCCGCAGCGGTGGCCCGAATCGCATAGATCGGGGATCCGGTGCCGTGAGAATTAGTGATGAAGACAAGGTCCCCACTCACGACGGGAGTAGGTATGGGCACGTCACCGCCTCCCGTCATCCTCCAGAGCTCAGTGCCGGTGCGGGGGTCGTAGCCGCCGATATGGCGGTAGCCGTTGACGATGAGTTGCGCTTGCCCCGGCCCATGGCGAACCGCCGGGGTGCTCCACGTGGGCACGTCATCGCGTGCGGTTCTCCACACCTCTGTACCGTCGGCCACGTCGAACGCAGCGACGAAGGAGTCATTCAGCACATCGGCCTGAATGATCACCATGCCCTGGTGAATAACCGGGGAAGCCGCGAATCCCCATAGAGCGGATGGCACCTGGAAGAAACCGGATTCGAGCACACCCAGGTTCTTCTGCCACAGCAGATTGCCCTCCATGTCGTAGCTGTACAATCCCTCGGACCCGAAGAACGCCACGATGTGCTCGCCGTCGGTTGCCAGGGTGGAGTTAGCGTGCGTGGCCTTGGGATGGCGTGGGATCGCCGGTACTCCGCGGTGAGCCTCCCGCTGCCAACGCAGCTCGCCCGATCTCTTGTCCAGGCAGATCACCTGCCAGCTATGGACGCTATCGTCCTTCACCGGTTCGATGTCCCCATACAAACCGACGCGCAGTGATTCATCGCCCTCAGTCGAAGCAGTGGTGACACAGACCAGATCGCCCCAAATGATGGGACTCGAATGCCCGAGGCCGTCTATCGAGGTTCTCCAGGCGATGTTCTGGGAACTCTCGATATTCCAGGTGACGGGGGTAGCGTGGCCCTCGGCGACGCCACTTGCGTTTTCACCCCTGAACCCCGGCCAATTCACACCTCCTGCGGATTGTGACTGTGGTGAGGCCGTGTGGGGTTGCGCCCGAGCGAACCCGGACGGGGGGGCGACAGCGGCGAGCAGGAGGGTTGAGACGGCGACGATTGCTCCGGCGGTTTCTCTGAGTTTCAAGACAGCGTCTCCAATCTCGGATGGCCCGAGGTCAGCGCTGAGCGCGAGTTGTTCTGTGGGTGGGGGCCAAGTTGTACCACAAAAAACGCCCCGCCCGGTCTCGGGCGGGGCGTTTTACTACGCGCCGCGCTAGCGACTGTGAGCCGCAGAGCTACGGATTGATCGGGATCAGGCTTGCCTGGGTGGTATCTCCCGCGATGTCGTAGAAAGCCAGAGCCAGCCGCTGTTTCTTGCGCTTCAGTTCGGCCGTGAACTGGTAGGGAATCAGTTGCCCGGCCGCCAGAGGTGTGTCGCTCGACCAGCCAATGGTGACAGCCTTGACGTCCGAGACAGCTCCATCCTCGTCCATTGACGCGTAAAACAGCACACCGCGGACGATGAACTTGCCGTCGCTCATGACCGACTCGAGGTTGGCACCGTCCAGTACGATTTGGACTGGAACGTTGATGTCGCTGCGGCCCTCGCGCTCGATCTCGCCGATCACGACGTCGAAATCGTGCATGGTCTCGGGGTCGCGGAACAACAACGATCCCTGCACCGACAGCATGACGGCCTGTTGGGCCGACATGTCGTAGAAGCTCTGGCGATGACGCACGATCAGATCGGGGTTGGTGGTCTCGATGCGGATCGTGTGGCGCTGATCGTCGCCCTGCCACTCAGGTGTGAAGCTCACCCAGTAGTAGTTGTCGAGGTCGGCAGCCGCCTCGCTGAGCGCGGTGACGCGCTGGGAGTTGAGCAGAGCCAGGCCGCCGGTTTCCACGGCCACGAACGACATCGTGTTGTGAACCTCGCCCTCGAGGAAGAACTGGGACCCCTGGTTCGGGGCCTCTCCTGGGCTCGTTGCGCCCATCGAGGTCTGCATACCCGGCATGTCCACGCCGTAGATGGTATAGCCGAGGAGGTTCGCGGTGCTGGCGAGCGGCCCGTAGAGCTCGGTGCCGCCCTGAAACTCCGGTTCGTTGATCATGCGACCCTGACTGCCGCCGACGTACTGGCCGGGATTGAAGGGCCAACCACCCGAGGCGAGGAGCAGGACATTGCGGCCAGCCGGCACTGTGATCCCGCGCATGGCCGCCATCGCTGCGCTGACAGCGCCGCGGAGCTGGCTCATGTACAGGTAGGCGTACTGGCGCTCCTGGCCATCGAGGTACCAGATGTCACTGTTGCT
The DNA here is from genome assembly GCA_937922775.1 of uncultured bacterium. Taxonomy (GTDB): domain Bacteria; phylum Acidobacteriota; class UBA890; order UBA890; family UBA890; genus CALAKE01. The sequence continues at coordinate 4,794 of CALAKE010000093.1, forward strand.
CCGACGGGGGTCGTTCCCATATCCCCCCGCTCTCCGTGGGTCGCTCCACGGATCGTTGAAAGAGTCGTTCGCGGGGCGGTCCCAGACGTCCCAGGTGCTGCGCTCCTGCCGCCGCTGCAGCCCTCTGGCAGGACGCTCGATCGCCTCCTCGAGAGCTGCGGTAACCTCATCCTGCGAGCTCGTCCAGTCGGTGAGGAGCTCGAGGCCCTCGCCGTTCCAGGCGATGACGGCGACCTGGTCTTCGGGTCCGATGTTCTGGATCCGATCCTTCAGCGCGTTCAACACCCGACTCTTGTCGTTCGGCATCGCGAAGAACTCATCGATGAAGATGAGGAGGTTCGCGCCGAGGCGCTGCTCCGCTTCGACAGCCGGATGCGTGGTCTCGCCACCGATAATCGTCCCCTCACGAACCTCGGTGAAGAAATCGACATCGACGAGCTCTTCATCTACGTAGAGCCTGAAGTTGTCCTTGCTCAAGCCGGGAATGCGCTCGCCATCACGATTCATGACGACCGCTTCGACGTTCATCGCGCGAACAGTGATCTGCTCGGTGTGCTCCTGCGGTAGCTGAGCCGCGCCGCTATTGATCGCGGCGGACAGGCCAACCGGCAGGCAGAGAACACCAACCAGCGCGATGACCTTGGTGCGCCAAGTCAGTTTTGTCACTAGAGACTCCTCCTCCTGTTGGTGAAACTAAGGCCGGAGACTTGGGCAGCGCTCGCCGCTCTCATGACGAATGACAGCGAACCTTGCGCTCCGAATACTCTGTCTCCGAAGAATGATTGATCCTGGAATCGAACGATTCCCAAAGATTGTGCGCAATGATAGCGCACTGGATGTCCCGGGGTCACGCGACTGCTGATTTCTTGCTGTTTGAAGGATGACGATCGATTTCTGGGATCTCCGATCAGGTCAGATAACCTGCCCGCTCCTGGACGAGAGCCATTCTTCCCCGGATAAAGAGTCTGGTCTGCGTGTAAGGGAGATTAAGTGTTTAAAAGTGACTTATAATATGCGTAATCGCTTTATCATGACTTTTGGCTTTTTTGTATAGGTGTTGTTGGGCTATAGTCGCATTAAGTGGACGGATATCCACTGCTTCGGGTGCGGTTACAGGGGCCCGACAGTACACTGAAACGAGTGAACTCTCTGCTGCATACAGCGGACTTCAGCGGGAGAAAATCGTGAGCAGCAACGAATCAGTCGAGCGGATGCTGAAGCAGCTCGAGAACCTCTTGCGCCAGCAGGACAAGAGTCCTGGCAAGGAGACTGAGACAGCACTCGAGCCGGAGGCAGTCGAGGGTAGCCTGTCTGGCCTGCTGGAGGAGCAAGAGGCCGGAGATCTCGCTTCCACGCCCGCCGTTGAGGCAATGGACGAATTCGAGTCTCATGCGGTTGTCGATGAGACTCTAGAAGCGACAGATGACGGCACAAGCGATTCGGTAGCCGTGGACGCGCCCGGAGAACAGGACCTCCAGGTCGAGACAGCTCCGCCTGCGGCGGAGGACGGAGACGATCGCCCATTCAGCATTGGAGATTTGCTCGGTCGATCAGCTCACAAGGGTGATCAGGCGGCTGGAGAGGAGTTGCCGGTGCAGGAGACCCCCTCCCCTCGTAGCGATCATGAACACCCTGCCGATCAGGTTGAAGTGAGCCACGATTCTTCCGCCGAACCCCCAGTCGACGTCCCAGACGAAATGGGGAAGCTTGTTCGCCCCGAAGAGGGTGTCCCGGATAGCCTCCAGAACTCTGCCGACTCAGGTGCTCTCCCCTCTGCCCGTGAGGATGTAGAGTCGCCGACCGGCAAGTACCCGAGCTGGTGGTTCAAGGGCGGGTCGGTGCATACATACGATGACGACAAGGACGTTCATGCAGCCGACCGCAGCGGCGATGT
>CALAKE010000094.1 GCA_937922775.1 uncultured bacterium
CCAGGACCGAAGCAAATGAGGTGTGCCGACGACTGCTGGCATCGAACGGGGAGATGCGCACCAAGCGGTGCACGCCCGTTTCTCCTTTCATGTATCCGAAGGCGAAGGGCCCCTCGATGCGAAGCGTTGCGCTCTTGAGCCCGGCTTCCTCACCGGGCACCTCGTCGAGAACACTGATCTTGTAACGATTCGATTCGGCCCAGCGGGCATACATTCTGAACAGCATCGCCGCCCAATCTTGCGACTCCGTTCCACCAGCTCCCGGGTGGACTTCCAGGAGCGCGGGACGAACATCGTCCGGATCGCCCAGGAGGTGACTGATTTCGATCGCGGACAGCTCGGTTTCGAGGACCCGGAGGGCCTCGCGGGCCATCTCCGAGGCCTCATCCTCACCCTCCTCCGCGAGCTCGACCAGCGCCTCGGCGTCGGCCAAATCAGCCTCGAGCCGTTGCGCGGCCTCGAGCCTTGCTTGCAGCGTGCTGCGCTCCCTCAGTGCTCCCTCTTCACCACCCTCGTTCCAGAACTCTGGCGCGGCCATCTGCTCCTCGAGCTCCGCGAGCCTCTTCTCAGCCCCAGCTGGGTCAAAGATGACCTCCCAGCTCGAGGTAACGGGATCGCAACTCCTCGAGATGGGGTCGCAACTCTTCGATCATTTCCTGACTCCTCCTTGCTCGAGGTTCAATTTCGTCGGTCCGCAGAGAAACTAGTTGCCGAAGGCCGCACGTTCCTGCTGGCGACGTACGATAACGCCCACGCTCGCCAAGAGTACACATGCTACAGCGAAGAGATCACCCCACAGGACATAGGGGCTAGTGCTGGTGCGTGGAAAGATCGAGAACGTTCGCATTCCCTTCTGCTCCAGGTCCAGGTGCGCTCTCACACGGCCCCAGGGGTCGACAATCCCCGAGATCCCTGTGTTTGCAGCGCGCACCACGTAGCGCCGGTTTTCCACCGCCCTCATTCTAGCCATGGCGAAGTGCTGATAAGGGCCACTGCTGGTCCCGTACCAGGCATCATTGGTGATGGTCACAAGAAAGCTCGCGCCACGCCGCACTTGTCGCCTGATGAAGCCAGGGAACACGATCTCGTAGCAGATTGCCACGCTGAACGCCGGCAGCAGCAGCTCCGGATCGCCGAAAAGTGGTTGATCCAGATCGCCCGGGTGGAAGTCCCCAACCGCTACGACCAGCGGGGCAATCCACGGCAGCCAACGGCGCAGCGGCACGACCTCCCCGAACGGTACGAGCCTGACCTTGTCGTAGCGCTGTCGCCAAGACCCATCGGGAGCGATGAGAAATGCGGCATTGGTTACCTTGATATCGTCGCCCACCCCGTCAACGTGCGGGCTGCCCACGATGATCGAGATGTCAAAACGCCGTGCTGTTTGGGCAATGGCATCTCGAACCGCGGGATCTCGAGCCAATCCGGCGGGGTTGGGAATCGATGATTCGGGCCAAATCACGAGGCGCGCTCCGGCTTCGGCAGCGCGAGCTGATAGCTGGAGGTGGTCGGCGAGAATGCTGGCCCGCGAGGCGGGATCCCACTTGCGCCCCTGGGCCACGTTTCCCTGCACGACCGCAACGTGCAGCGCATCGCCCCCATTCGCGTCTGCAGCCTCCGGCGAGGCCGCCAGCAGCGGAGGGGCCGCGGCCAACCTCGCAGCGCCGTAGAGTCCGATCGCTGCTACGAGCACAGCAGCCACAGCCACCAGGCGGAAAGCCTCACCACGCTTGGCGATCAGACTCGCAAGCGCCACATTGACAAAGACCGCCACGGCAGACAGCCCATAGACTCCTGCCAAGTCAGCAGCCTGCATGAACACCAGGTTGCGCCCGGCTGCGTAACCAACGAATGCCCAGGGAAATCCACCGACGGGGAATTTCTGTAGGAACTCCAGGGCCACCCAGAGAACCGACAGGAACACCCCCGCCCCCATTCCGACGGGACCGTACCAGGCCGCCAACATGGCGAAAACACCGATAAAGCTGGCGAGCACGAAGATCAGCGCCGTGGCCGCTGCCAGGGCGACGGGGAGGCCGAGCCCTCCGTATTCGGCCATGGTGTCGACTAGCCAGTAGAGGGCTACGGCTCGATAGACAAGTCCCGTGATCATTCCTAGCCACCACGCGCGAGCGACGCCCGCGCCACGCAAGGCGAGCAACAACGGGACGAGAGCGACCCAAACGAGAAGATGCAGGTCAGGCTTCGGAAAGGCAAGACCGAGCCCGATGCCAGATATCAGGGCGCCGAGGAAGGGCAAGGCGCGATAGCTGAGGCCCTGGCGAGGAAGCGCGACGGAGCGCAAGACGGACCCGTCGCTCAGCCCTCGGTAACCCAGGTCGACTCGACGTCGCCCCGCTCGCCGAGCTGGCCAGCCACTGTCTCCGCGTCGGAACGCTCACGGTAGCGCCCCACGCGAACCCTATGCCAGGTTTGGTTGCGCACCTCGGCCGAAATCACGAACGCCGGGAAACCCTCCCGGGCGAGGGCAACTTGTAGAGCGTCGGCGGCCTCCTTGTCGGTGGTGGACTTCACTTGCACCACCCAACCACTCACGAGGCCGGGATCCGACGCAGGCATCGTGGTCGATGTCGGAACGTCGCGCGCCTCCGCAGGGGACGCCTCGGCGGGAGGAGGCGTGGCCTGCGGCTCTTGCTCAGGCTCACTCGAGGTTGGATCCGCCGCCTCTCCAGCGAGTGGATCTTCCTCGGGTTGCTCCGCCGGCTGCTGGACGCTCTCGTAGAAGTCCAGGGGATCCTCTGAGGATTCATCGCCGGGCGTGGCCGCTTGCCACTCCCCCGGATCCTGCTCTGTACCCTGGCTTCGCCCGACTACGACGCCCAGGTAGAAGACTGCGACACCCACTACCAGCGCGCCAATGAAGGCAAGTAGGAGGTGGTGCGTATTGAGTTGAATCTCGTAGAAGCTTTGCTGGTTGTCGGTCATTGCTCCGCCCTTGGGAAGAGTAGGAGCGCACGCCCCCAGCGCGCCATCCTACTCGAGTGCCACCACATCAGACCTCCAATTCTACGTCACCAGACCCCGCTGGCGCTGCCGGGTCGCTCGAAGATTCACTCCCCTGCAGGGATCCGGCGAACTTCTGGAGCAGATCCACCGGCAAGGGGAATACGATCGTCGAGCTCTTGTCTGACGCCACCTCGGTCAGCGTTTGAAAGTATCGAAGCTGTATAGCCACCGGCTGCCTGGCCAGGACGTTGGCCGCGTTCTCGAGCTGCGCGCTGGCCTGGAACTCGCCTTCTGCGTGGATGATCTTGGCGCGCTTCTCGCGCTCAGCTTCCGCCTGCCTGGCGATGGCACGAATCATCTCCTGCGGCAGATCGACATGCTTGACCTCGACCATCGACACCTTGATCCCCCAAGGATCCGTGTGCTTGTCGAGAATGCCCTGCAGGTCGGAATTCAACTTGTCACGCTCTGCCAGCAAGGTGTCGAGCTCCACCTGCCCCAGCACGGAACGCAGTGTCGTCTGTGCAAGTTGTGACGTCGCGTACATGAAGTTCTCTACCTCGACCACTGCCTTGGTCGGATCCATCACTCGGAAGTAGAGGACCGCGTTCACCTTGACTGAGACATTGTCGAGGGTGATGACGTCCTGCGGCGGAACGTCGAGAACGATTGTGCGCAGAGATACCCGCACCATCTTGTCGATCGGCCACCATACGAAGATCAGCCCTGGACCCTTGGGAGCGGGCATGAGGCGACCAAGCCTGAATATCACCCCACGCTCATACTCCTTGAGTATGTTGATAACGCTGATGACGTAGAAAAGCACTGCGAAGATCGCCAACATCCATCCCTGCAAGAAGAAGGGCATCGATAGCTCCTATGTTCCGCGACCCGGACGAACCTGGATCACGAGTCCGTTCTCGACCTCCACTACCTCGACTGCTTCCCCCTCCTTGATCTGTACCTCCGAGCGGGCCTCCCACAGCTCGCCGTGCACAAAGACACGACCTGCCAGGCCCGGCTCGATGTCCGTCATGGCCCGTCCCTCCTTGGCAACTAGGCCCTTCGAGCCCGTCTGCACCTGACCGCGATGCACTCTCACCACCATCGAGGTCAGCAAGGCAGCGAGGCCGACCACCGCCAAGGCAGTCGGAAGGACAAACCACAGAGACAATCGCATCTCGGGAATGGGTCCCGGGAACAGCAGCAATGAGCCGAGAATGAAGGCGACGAGACCGGCAACTGTGAGGAGTCCGTAGGACATGATCTTTATCTCGAGAATGAAAAAGAGCACAGCGAGGGCAATCAGGGCCAGGCCCGCGTAGTTGATCGGCACCTGCTGCAAGGCCAGCAAGCCCATGACCAGACATATCGCACCGACAACGCCGGGCAGCACAACACCAGGATTCGAGAGCTCGAAATAGAGGCCTGCCAGGCCGGCGAGTAGGAGAATGTAGGCGATCTGCGGGTGGGCCAGGGTAGACAAGAACCGCTGCCGCGCGCTCATCTCCACCTCGACGATTTCGGCCTCTGACAACACCAGTGTCACTGGATCACCGAGTTGCTCTCGGATGACCCGCCCATCGAGAGCGGAGATCAGATCCTCGACGCTATCGGCCATGATGTCCGCCAGGCCCAGCTCCACGGCCTCGGAGGCCGCAAATGAGCGACTGTCAGCAACGGCCTCGACGGCAAGAGCCGGAGGCCGGCCGCGGCGTTCGGCGATACTCCGAGTGCGGGCCACGGCATCGTTGGTGATCTTCTGAGACATCGTCTCGTCGATTTCTTGACCACCAATAGCGACCGGGTGGGCCGATCCCATGCTCGTCCCTGGGGCCATCGCCACCACGTCCGCAGACAGAGCGATCATGAATCCGGCCGACGCCGCCCTCCCGCCTGAGGGCCCCACGTACACACACGTTGGTACCGAGCTGGCCAGGAAAGCCTCCATGATGTCGCTCATCGACTCTTCCAGCCCACCCGGCGTGGACAACTGCAGGAGGAAGAGATCGGCATTCTGGTCCTGTGCGCTCTGCAAGGACTCGATAATGAACTCGGCGGTGATCGGGTGGATCGCGTCGTCCAGAGCAGCGACGACGACGAGGCCTGCGGGCCGCGCCACTACGGCAGGCAATGCCTGCGCATCGGCCTCATCTTGACCATTGATCGTCCCCTGCGCCATGCCCACCAGCCCGGCCAGCAGGCACACGCTGATCACGAGGCGTCGCGCCCCTGCGACTGCTGTCTGTCGTGTAGAGCTCATACTCCCATTGTGCACTGCCGCGGCGGCAACTCCCAGGGGTACGGCCGGACTTCTCTCCGGGTCGCAATCAGCTCTCGTAGAGGTAGGCGGAATCTACGTACCGACTCCCACTCCCGTCATTGACCGCGAAACGGCTCGGGCGGAAATTGGCCCCGCCAAACTCACCCTTCTTGTTCAGAGCATAGAAATTGACGCTGAAGCTGGGCGTGCCATCCTCGCGCAGCAGATGCGGGGCGACCGTCTTATGCTCCACTCGCCGCACCACCTCCAGGCATGCGTCCTGCGGGTGTTTTCCCTGCCGCATGAACTCGACAGCCAGGAAGGAGCAGCAGTCGAGAAGGTTGGCCTCACCTCGTCCCGTTGAGCCACAAGCACCAACGTCGTTGTCCAGGTAGAGCCCCGCACCGAGA
>CALAKE010000095.1 GCA_937922775.1 uncultured bacterium
TTGAATGCTCATGATTCCCTCGGTCTTCATGCCTTGAATGACCTCGCATCCCGTCGATTTCACGGCATCACGAACGGTCTCGACTGCGGCTTCACACCCGATCACCACCAGGGCCTGGTACTCCCTTGCACGTTCCAGCAACTCCTTGCGTCGTCGTGAGGTCCACATGCAAAGAACAAACTGGTGGAGCAGGCGGCTCCTGAACACACCCGTCTTGATTCCCCTTTCCTCGAGGCTGGACTTCATCTTCTCGATAAGCCGTTCATAGGACGGTGTCTTCAGCAGTCGGCGGGGGAATTCGATGTAAGGTTCATCGCTCGTGACGGCCATGCTGGCGGCCGGGCAGAACCTGCAGGGCACGATCAGGACAGATTTGAACTTAGCGACCTCTGAGACGACATCTGTTTCCTGAAGAGAGAATGGCATCGCTTCAGCCCTCCTCGATGTCGAGCTTCATCTGCTCGTACTGCTCTTTGGTGATCTCGCCATTCGCGTAGCGCCTGTCGAGAATCTGGTGCGCCGTTTCCGATCGCCATCGTGACATCGAATCTTGCCCGGATCCCCAGCAGCCGAACGCTGGCCATCCGGCACGACCTCCGGGACTCCATCGCCAACTACGCGAGCGCCTGATCATGGCGGCGACGAAGACGAACATCAGGACCATGAATAGGAAAGGCATGATCCCGAACCAGTGCCAATGTGATCCCCAACATTCTGTGCAATACATGGGTCACTCCCTTTTCGAAATGTGCAGCCTGGATAGCCTTGCTGATCCCGGGTCATGGCAGGAGCCCATCAGGCAGCGCTGACGCTGGCTGGAGAGGTGCTCTGGCTTGATCCAGAGCATCCACACGTCGCCGGGGACTTCTCTGCCGGCGCCTCCAGGCCTTCATTGATCCTCGCCAGGGCGGTTTGCATTACCGCGCGAGCAGGAACCCGGCGCACCTTTTCGGCGATCTTCAAAGCTTGCTTGATCTGGGCGTCACTCAGCCCGGCGTTCCTGGCCTCCGGAATGTGGTACTCGATACACGGGACACAGTTGCTGGCGATAGCTGCCCCGAGTGCGACCAACTCCTGTTCCCGGCTGCTCAGCGCGTTCATCGTTCCCTCCTGTTTGGGGAATTGACTCTCATCTAGCTCCTACTTGTGGAGACGAGAAGCGAACGAGAAGGGATACACCTGAACGCCGGAAGTGGCTCGATTCTTCCGTGGAAATGCCAAGCGCGCGGGCGCGGAGCCTACTGTCGAGGCGGCACCAGCCGCGTCAACTCCTCGAACCAGTTGAGGGCCACATTCAGGTGTGCAGGCGGTTCGCTCCTGTGCTCGATCATCAGGAGTCGGCCGTCGGGCGCGACGCCTTGGAGCGCCAGGGAGTCATCTTCGAAAACCAACGTCGGTGCGCTCGGCTCGCCACCGGCGTCGCTCGGGATGTCGACCCGCATGATCCGAGGGCCGGCACTGTAGAAGACCGTCAAACCGTCGCGAGACCAGCGGGGGGAGCGCCCTCCACCGCTCGATATCTGCCACTGCCGCCCTGGGCCGCGAAAGGACCGGAGGTAGACCTCCCCCATACCGGATGCGTCCGAGACATAGGCAAACCACTTCCCATCGGGCGAAATCTGCGGCGCCAGCTCAGCAGCGGGTGTTCGGATAATGGGCTCCGGGCTTCCGCCGCCCTCCAGCGGGAGAGCCCAGATGTCGAACCCGGTATCGGGATTCACCTCTGCATACAGAAGCGTATTGCCGTCGGGCGATACGGACGGAACATTCTGGTTACGCTCCCTCGACAGGATCAACTCCGCCGGACCGCTCAGGTCGAAAGGTGTCCGATACAGATCGGAATCATCTCCCAACCGGGACGAATAGTAGATCCACCTGCCGTCGGATGACCATGCGGGTGTGAACGACCTGCCTTCCGAGATCAGAACCGACATGACGTCGCGCCGGATGTCATAGATCCACAGAAGATCTTCGTCGCCGTGCAGGGCGACACGCCCGCCGTCCGGCGACAGGCTTGCCTCGTTGAAGTTGCCCCGACGCTCGAAAATCCCGCTTATCTCGCCGCCGAGGTCCACCCAAACGAGCCGGGTCACACCGGTCGATGGAATGGGTGGGGCGGAGACAAGCATTCCATCGCGCGAGAACGCGAAGTCCAACGACCCGTCGGAGGTCGTCCTGACAGATTCCTGGAGCTGAAACGGCGACCCGGTGACTTCCAGCAGGTCCTGGTCGAACGGGATGGCCATCAATGCCCCGCCTTGCCCGTACACGACATGCCCCGTCGGTGCGTAGTGCGCACCCGTGCCGGCCGGAATGATGATCTCGTATCGGCGGGTCTCGAGGTCGAGAATGCCGATGGCGCGACCGTCCTCGCTCTCGATCGTGAAGAGCACGCCCGCTCCATTCGGCAGAACTTCTGGATACTCGTGGCGGAGCTCGCCGGCCGCCACATCCGGCGTCGTCAGACTCTGCGGTGCGCCGTCTGTCGGCGAAACCAGCCCCAACCCCGAGCCGACGGAAGAGAAGACGATCATCTCGGCCGGTCCCCAGCTCGCGCCAGCGTGGGCATCCGGTGCGTCACACACGAGCTGCGTGGGCCCACCCCCCGAGGGCACCCTCTTCAACGTGCGATCCGTATCATCGAAAAAGCCCACCCACTCACCGTCCGGAGAAAAGAAGGGGCTGTGAACCCCTACGGTCCCGATGATCGCCCTGGCCTCCGCACGGTCGGTCGCTTGCACGAAGAGACCGCCCTCGGTCATGTATGCGACGTGGGAACTGTCGGGCGAGACCGCCAAACCTGGGTCGTCGCTGAACATCAACCGTTCCCCTGAGGGAGGCGCGATATGGAAGCGCCGAACGACCTGATCTGACGACCGATTCACGGCGGTGTAGACGGCGGCGATGGCTACCGTCGCCATCACGAGCGTAGCGGCCCACGGAAGGGCCTTCCGCCACATGGGAGCGGGTGCGGCCGCCTGGACGGATCTCGCCGGCTTCTCTTCGGGCTTGCCGATCGCGTCCTCGATTTCGATGCGGGCGTCGGCAATGTCGTGCAGCCGGCGCTTGGGGTCTTTGCGGAGGCAACGGCCCAGTAGCGACCGGATGACGCCGGGCGTTGCTGTGGGCAATGCATCCCATGGTGGCTCGAGCTCGAAAATCGCCGCCAGTGTGTCGGCGATCGTCTCGCGGCCGAAAGCACGTTGACCGGTGAGTGTTTCGTAGAGCACGCACCCGAACGCCCAGATGTCGGTGCGCCGGTCGAGCGGCTTGCCTCGTACCTGTTCGGGGCTCATGTAGGGAGCGGTGCCGAGGATCACGCCAGTCTGTGTGGCGCCCTCGGCGGCTGTCGGAGCTTGGCCGGAGTCGACTTCGGACGTGGTTGCCGCGATCGCCTTGGCCACCCCGAAGTCGAGGACTTTGACGCGTCCGTCCGGCGTGAGCAGGATGTTGTCCGGCTTCAAGTCCCGGTGAAGGATGCCTTCTTCGTGGGCTGCCTCGAGCGCCACGGCGATCTGCCGGCAAATCTCGAGCGCCTCGATGACCGAAGGACGTCGAGAAGCCAGACGCTCCTTCAGCGATTCGCCCTTCACCAGCTCCAAGACGAGGAATCGGATTCCCTCCGAGTCCTCGAGGTTGTGGATGGTGGCGATGTTGGGATGGTTTAGGGCCGCGAGAAGTTGGGCTTCGCGCTCCAGGCGGGCGAGCCGTTCAGGATCGGCTGCTAGATCCTCAGGCAGCACCTTCACAGCTACATCGCGCATCAGTTTGGTGTCGTGGGCGAGGTAGACCTCGCCCATACCGCCGGAGCCAAGCGGCTCGATGATCTCGTAGTGATCTAGGGTGCGCCCGATCATGGGGCTATCCCTGCAGGAGAAACCCTGAATCAGAATCCTGAATCTGAAACCTACTGCAAGACCACCAAGCAGACAACGGGCAGGGGAGTGGCTGAAGTTGGGACTCCGACCGGCGCCTTCCTGGTTCTAGGTGTCTGAGGCACCGGCCCGCCTGGGAAGTCAGCCCTCGTTCTGCAGTTGCCGGTGGGATTGAACTTCTACACCTTGCCTCGGTTGCCGTGCCGTGAATATATCTGTTGACACAAATATTGG
>CALAKE010000096.1 GCA_937922775.1 uncultured bacterium
AGAAATCTCGTACCCGCATGTACCCTGCCCGCCCACGACGAGCGGATCGTTGTAGGGAGAGACGTAGATCTTGTCCTCGTCGTCTGCCACCCGACGAGCTTCCTCCTCCGCGTCCCAGGCAGCCTCGCCAAAGACAACCAAATCCAATCCGTGGGCCCGCAACAGCTCCAAACGTGACGGTTCGATGTCGTTGGCCACGTAGATTGTCGCTCGGCGCCCTCGGATCCGCATGGCCTCGGCCACCGCCAGGGCATAGTTTCCCGTCGAGGCCGAGACGATCCCCTTGTCGAGCTCTGCCTCGGAGAGCGAGAGGATCTTGTTGAGAGCACCGCGAAACTTGAATGAAGAGGTTCGCTGCATCGAATCCAACTTGAGCCAGACCTCGCCATCGATCTCCCTACTGAGATACATCGAGTACTCGAGCGGAGTCGGTGGAAGGTGGTCCCGGCATCTCTCGATGGCCTCGGAAACCAACTGGGGCACATCCAATGGCTGCTGGCCTTCGCTCATCCTGTTTCCTTCCTCGGGCATTCCTGCTCTTCGGATAGAACATCCTGGCGATCCGAAGGCTGCGACCCCACCGATCTGGTCATTATTCGAGCCCCCCGAGCGCCACGGTGATTGCCTCCCCACTGACGCCGCTGGCTTCTTCAGAGGCGAGAAAGGCGATCACCTCAGCCACCTCTTCAGGCGTGGCCACCCGCCCCGCCGGGTACAACGCGGCTCGCTCCGCCCAGACTTCCTCTACGGTGATACCGCGCTGCTCGGCCTCGGCTTCGGCCGAGGTTTCAGCCATTCGAGTTCGCACCCAGCCAGGCAACACCGCGTTGGAAGTCACGCCGTACGAACCGGCATCCTGAGCAACCGAGCGCATGAGGCCCAGCAGACCGTGTTTCGAGCTGTTGTAGGCACTGCCGGCGTATTCCGCCACCTGTCCGGCCGTTGAGCTCGTGAACACGAGCCGGCCGTAACCCCGCGCAATCATGTCCTTGACCACTTCTTGCGCCAGGAAATAGGGACCATCGAGGTTGATCCGCATCGTGTCGCGCCAGAGCCCCGGTTCTTGCTCCCAAATAACCCGCTCGTGGGCCGACCCGATACCGTGATTGCACACCAGGATCTCTACCGGCCCCAGACGATCTCGAGTTTCCTGCACGGCAAGCGTACATCCGTCACGTGTACTCAGATCCGCCGCAACGTAATCCAGGTTCAGCGTCTGCAGCTCATTCTCGCTCCGCGCTACGGCCATCACCCGCGCCCCACGTGAGGCCAGCAACTCCGCCGCCACCCGCCCGATTCCGCGCCCTGCCCCAGTTACCAGCGCCACCCTTCCTTCAACTCCCGGCATGATGTACCCCCTCGCGAATCACTATCTGCACAGAATGCGTGGGTAAGCTATCCCATCAGGTCGGGTCTGGCGAGCTTCCTGGCTCCTCCCCGCCGCTTGTCAGCATCAGATCCGTGCGGTATGAGGAAAGACAGACGGGGGGACCAGTTCGGGCGGGGGGCAAGCTCTCACTCCAATTCGTATTTCGAGCCCTGATTGATGGATCACAGTGGATCACCAAGGAGGTCCCATGCGGGTTGTCGCCTTCAGTGGCAGCGCGAGAAAAGACGGAAACACGGCGCGAATGGTCCGGGAGGTATTCACGGAGCTGGACAAGGCCGGCGTTGAGACCGAGCTCGTGCAGCTAGCCGGCAAGGAGATCCGCGGCTGCCAGGCCTGCTATCTGTGCAAGAAGAACAAGGACCAGCGCTGCAGCGTCACGGACGACATCGTGAACGAGTGTATCGAGAAGATGCTCGGCGCCGATGCGATCCTGCTCGCCTCCCCCACCTACTTCGCCGACGTCAGCACGGAGATCAAAGCCCTCATTGACCGTGCCGGCATGGTCTCCCGCATGAACGACGACATGCTCCGTCGCAAGCTGGGCGCGGCAATCTCCGTGGCTCGGCGCGGCGGGTCCATCCACGCCTTTGACTCTCTCAACCATTTCTTCCTCATCGGCCAGATGATCGTCGTGGGCTCCAGCTACTGGAACATCGGCTTCGGCGGAGACAAGGGCGAGGTAGAGAAGGATGAAGAAGCCATGAGCGTCATGCGCACGCTCGGTATCAACATCGCCTGGCTCCTGGAACAGATTCACGGCTCCTCGTAGGAGTCGCCACCCTCCGGCGAGTCGACAGACTGTGGGGACCCGAAACCGGCTTCAGACGGAATGATGAACGGAAACAGTGACAGCGCTCAGAGGAGAGCTCGATGGGAGCTCGCTGTCCTCGCCTGCATGTCCGCAGGCTATATGGCGTTCATCTTGTGCCGCACGGCCCTTCCCGTTGCCGGGCCCGAGCTGGTGAGCGACCCGAACCTCTCCCTCGACGAAGCCAGCTACGGTGATATTGCTGCATGGGGCATGGCGGGAATGATCCTCGGGAAGCTCTTGACCGGTGTGATTGCGGATTGGCTCGGCGGGCGAAGGGTGTTCTTGGTGGCTCTCGCGATCACCGCATTGTTCACGGCCGCCTTTAGCTGGGGAACGTCCACGGCCATTCTGGCCGCCACCAACTTCCTCTTGCTGTTCGCGATGGCGGCGAGCTGGCCCGCGATGGCGAGTATCATCTCGGTCTGGTATCCGCCGACCAAATATGGCCGTGTGTGGGGCGTGCTCTCGACCAGCTCGCGTCTCGGCGCCTCCATGTCGATGATCCTCTTGGGGACGTTGCTGGCGGTGCTCTCCTGGCAGAACGTGTTCCGCACTGCTGGCGCGATCGCTCTGTTCGTAGTGGCCTGTATCTTCCTCTACCTGAAAGCGACGCCAGAGTACGCCGGGTTGCCAGCGCTGGAAGATCGAATCGACCCTGCAGACCCTGCCGATCCGGCCGACCCTGCATGCCCTGGCGTCGACGGCGAACGGGCGTCGCAATCGAAGTCCCCTCACTTCCTGAGTGACAAAAACCCTGCCGAGGCACTCTGGGCTTTCGCGAGGAGCGGGAGATTCTGGCTCATATGCGGGAGCCTGATGTGCACGACCATCCTGATGGATTTTATTCTGTTTCTGCCTCTCTATCTGAGCTCCTTCGAGGGGGTGTCGTCCGCGCAGGCCGGCGCCTGGGCCTCTGCATTTCCGATCGGCTGCTTGCTCGCCCTGGTTGCCGGAGGCTTCATCTACGACAGCGTCTCGCGAAAAGGACGCATAGGTCTTTTGGGTGGTTTCTTGGGGGGCACTACCGCATGCGTTGTCGCGCTTTGGTGTTTGAAGGGACTGCCGGCAATCCCCGTTTCCTTCATACTGCCGCTGGCGACCGTGATTCTTTTCTTGTACGGGTTCACACTCGCGCCGGCCTACTATCTTCCGGCTAGCGTGTTTTCCAACGAGTTCGGTGGAAGACACTGCGGGTTCTTGGTGGGCCTTCTGGACGTCGCCGGCTATACCGCCTCGATGTTGTACCTAGTTGCAGGCGGGAGGATGGTCGTGAACTGGGGATGGCAGAGCATGATCCTGCTGTTCCTGGTGATCGCGGTGCTCGCATCGCTGATTACGATCTGGTTCGCCTTCGAGGATTACCGACGTAGCGTCCCGACGGTCGAAGGCGTCCAGGCCTGATCGCGCCCCGCGTCGACCACCGGCGGCAGGTACAGCGCGCCGTTTCTCAAACTCTGCTCATAATCTCAGCCGACGAAGTGCGCCGGTTCAATGGCCGGCGGTCGAGCCGCCATCGATCGCTAGCGAGGTACCCGTGATGAAGCACGCCTCGGGAGAGGCCAGATAAAGAACTGCGTGACTGATCTCGGCCGGCGTGGCAATGCGCTTCAGGGGCGCATAGTCGATCATCTTCTGCCATGCCGCTTCTGGATCCGGTTTCCTCTTGGCAGAAAGACGGATCATGTCCGTATCCACGTACCCAGGGGATATGCAGTTGACCCGTACCTCAGGTGCCACCTCGAGCGCCATGGCCCGGGTCATATTGACCAGCCCACCCTTCGACGCGCAGTAGACGGTGATCCCCGGCACGCCCATCAAGCCGGCATCGGAGGCGATGTTGACAATATTCCCGTTCGACTTGCGCAACTCGGGCAGGGCTGCACGGCAGCAGAAGAACGCGCCCTTCAGGTTCACGTCGACGTGAGCGTCCCAGTACGCCTCGTCGGATTCCTCGATTGGTTTGCCAGCACCAACGCCGGCATTGTTCACCAGAATGTCGAGTCCGCCAAAGGCGTCGATCGCAGTGTTTACCGCCGACTCGCAGCCGGAGACGGTTCCAATATCCCCCGGCGCCGCGACCAGCCCCTCGGCATTCCCCAGCTTCTCCATGGCGGCGTCCACGGACTGAGCTGTTCTGCCATTGATCGCGACCCTCGCGCCGGCTTCGAGAAAGGCTCGCGCGATGTCAAAGCCGATACCCCGACTGCCGCCCGTAACCAAAACCCGCTTGTCCGTGAAGTCCATGTCTTTTCCTATCGAATGATGTAGTCGATGGCGATGCGGAAACCCAGGTGGTCATCCGCGCTGTCGGGATCATCGTGCTGACGCGCATCAGACCGAATGTTGTGGCCAATCTCCAGCTCGTCAGGACTCTGGTTGAACCGCCCCGCTGAACCCGCCCAAAATCCGGCCTTCATCACACGGTCTCTGCCAAATTCCGCCCCGATGGGGTTGGTGTAGTGCCGCTTCTCATACTCGCCGCGCCAGTCGTGCACCCATTCGGTCAGGTTCCCTGCCATGTCCAGGGCCCCGAAGGGTGAGGCTCCGGCCGGATAGGAACCCACGGGGGAGGTCGCAGCGTAGCCGTCGTGCACGCCGAAGTGGACGATGGACTGTCCGGTCCCGGGAAAAACAGCGTTGAAGTCCTCTTCCGCGTAGTTCGCCCGGGTGCCGTCGGGGTCTTCATTGCCCCATGGGTAAACCCGCTGATCGTCGCCACGGGCGGCGTACTCCCACTCGGCTTCCGTGGGTAGCACGAAGCTCACGCCGGTCTCGGACTTCAGCCACTCGACGAAGGCAACGGCGTCGTACCAGCTTACGCAGGCCACCGGATGATCGTCGTTGATCTGCACATGAGGGAAACGTTCCGTCACCTGCGAGAATACGTTGTCCCAGTGGAACCCGGGGATGGTGATGAATCCCTTCTCCTCGAACGCGTAGACCCAGCAACCCGGGTGCCCCGCCTTCTCCACTGAGGTCGTGTATCCGGTTTCGGCCACGAACACGCGAAATTGGCCTTTCGTGACGGGCGTCTTCCCGATCCAGTAGCCGGTGAGGGTCACCTCGTGCTGGGGCGCTGATGCACTGCCGCTGATGCCTCCATGAAGCTCGTCGTTGCCCATGATGAATGTACCCGCTGGGACGTAGATCATCTCGATGCCGTGATCGAACTCCGCTTCCCAGAATCCCCGTTCGTTCTCGGTCATTTTCAGAGCTTTTCCCCGGATGAAATCCAATTCCTCCTCTTCGCCGCGGAGGCCGGCCTGAACAGCTCCCTCCAGAATGACGCTTTCCGGATCGAGTTCAGGTGCGGAAGAGCGGCAGCTCGGCAGTGAGAGGATAGCCAGGGAAAGAAGTGGGAAGACCCAGGAGCGTCTGAGCTTCATCGGCTTTCTCGGGGAATGGTTGATGTCGTTGGGGATGGCTGACGCCGCTAAGGATATCCAATACGGCCAGGTGTCAGTCGGGTTGTTCGCACCTCAACCCAGCGGTTCGAGACAGGCGGCGAGCTCCTGCTCTTCGTTGACTGAGAGATTCTGCAGCGGTGCACGCACCCCCCCGCCGTCAAAGCCACGCAACCGGGCGGCGGCCTTGACCTTGGGAACGTAGTTGCCCCTCCAGATGTAGAGGAGCGAAGGGATCATGCGCGACCACAGTTCCATTGCGCCGGTGATATCACCACTGGTGACCAGCTCGAACAGCCGAACACTCTCGCGCGGCATGTAGTTCGCACCCCCCCAGATACACCCCTGGACCCCGGCGATGAGGCTGAACACGGTGTTGGGATCGCAACCGTTCAGCACCCTGTATCCCGTGGCGAGGTACTCCTGCTGGAGAATCAGGTCGCCGGCGCTGTCTTTGATGTAGTTGAAATGCTCGATCTGGTTCAAGCGTTTGAATAGGTCGACCGAAATACCGATGCCGGTAGCTTGCGGGATGTTGTAGCCGATGATGTCGATTTCGATCGATGCATCGATGGCCTCGTAGAACGCAAACAATCCGTCATCGTCTTCGGGACCTTCGAGATAGGGCGGCAGAATCATCAGAGCATCGGCGCCGAGCCCCTGAGCATGTTTGCTGCGCTCTACCAACTCATCGAACACTAGCGCCGAGGTCTGGCAAATCAAGTTGCGGCGTCCGTTGATGCGCTTGGCGCCGAGCTCATAAAGCTGATTGCATTCCTGGTGAGTCAGGTAGGGATGCTGCCCGGTGCCGGCGCCGAGCACTAGGCCCTGGATGCCGGCGTCGATATAGAGGTCGATCAGTTCCTCATATCGCGCATAGTCGATGCTGCCGTCGGCCTCCATCGGAGTTTGCATCGCCAGGTTGATTCCGGCTAGTTCGCTCATGATTCCATCCTCAGGAATATCCGATCCATACGGCCACGACCAATGCGATCGACCCCACGATCCAGATCTTGACCATGAAGGGGAGAATAAAGCGTAGCCAACGGTCGTAGGGGATGGCCGCCATGGCCAGCGCGCCAACGATTACGGCTTGGGTGGGAACCAGGATATTGCTGAACCCGTCGCCGAACTGGAAGGCCAGTACCGCTACCTGCCGGGTCACGCCCACGAGGTCTCCCAAGGGCGCCATGATCGGCATGGTGACATAGGCCTGACCGGTACCCGAGGGGATGAAGAAGTTGGCGAGGCTCTGCACGAAGAACATCCCCACGGCGGAAACGGCCCCCGGAAGCTCCTGCAGTGGAAGACTGATGCCGTGGACGATCGAGTCGACGATGCCCCCCTCGTTCAACACGACCTGGATGCCCCGGGCTACGCCGATCATGAGAGCGACGCTCGTGAGCTCCGTTGCGCCCACGCCGAACGCCACCGCTGTGCGGTCCGGGCTCAAGCGGGCGATGATGGCGATGACCACCGCGAGAGCGATGAACACTGCTCCCATCTCGATCAGATACCAGTGCCACTTGCTCAGCCCGTAGACGAGAAGGATCAGAGCGATACCGGCAGCGGCAAGGACGAGCTTCTGGGTGGTGGTCATCGGGGGATGGTTTGCACCGGCCTCCCCTCCCCGGCCACCGGCCATCGATACCCCTTCGGGCGCGCTTACGTCGGCCACCAGGCTCGCATCCGGATCCTGCCCTACCTTCTTGGCATATGACCAGACGTGGTGAATTCCTATCGGCAGGAAGACGACAAAGAGCACCATGCGGTACCAGAGCCCAGATGCGGGCTGAAGTCCGGCGATGTCCTGGGCGAGAAGAACGGTAAAGGGGTTGATGAGGGCTACGCCGTAACCAACGCCATACCCGACCATGATGATCCCGACGGCCGTGATCCTGTCGTAACCGAGGGCAAGGGCCAAGGTGATGAGGACCGGTACGAAGGGGAAATACTCTTCACCGAATCCAATGGTGCTCGATCCAATAGCGAACAGGGCAGTT
>CALAKE010000097.1 GCA_937922775.1 uncultured bacterium
AAATGGACATGGCCAACGGCGCTCACCACGGCGTCAACTCTGCCCACCTGCTGATACATCGCGCGAATGCTATCGACGTCTTCGATGTCCGCGCGCACATCGCCACTGGTTCGACCAACACAGATGATTTCGTTCCGTCCAGACAGGGCCTCTACGGCGGCTTTGCCAACGGCACCGGTGGCCCCGACGATAACTATCTTCATTTCGGATTCCTCACTGAGTCACGCATGGATCACGATTTGACCGTGCGGTTATTACGGCGTCCTATCCCGGTATCTCGGCACTGATTGGAGGTTGTCGGAGCCTGCGAGGATGTTCAAGCTCTTCTCCTGACGCCGCGAAGAACCGAGCGGAGTAAGTAGAACGCAACACAAGCGCCAACCAGCGCGGCGACGGTGGCGGCCTCGTCGAGCGGCATCTGCAGGAGCAACCAGCCAATGACGGCACAGCTCAGCAGTGGAATGACCGGACCGAATGGCAATCTGAACTCGCCATCTCTGGGCAAACCGTCACGCTGTCGCAAACGAATAACGGCAAGACTGACCCCGATGTCGACAAGTAGCAGAGACCCGGTCGCCACGACGGCCAGGTACCTGAATGTGCCACTCAGAGCGAATACACCAACCACGATCGTGTAGAAAATGATCGCGACATGGGGCGTCTTGTACCTCGGATGCACTCTTCCGAGGATGCTGGGCAAATTGTCGTCAAGCGCTGACGCAAAGACGACCCTGGGTCCCCCCAGTATGTCGCCGCTGAGAGTGCTGTAGATCGAGATAACCGCCCCGGCGATCAGCATCTTCCCCCCCCAGTCGCCAAATACCGCGGTGGCCGCCGCCACCAGGGGAGCTTCGGTGTTGTCGGCGACCCCGGGCCCGAGCACGCCTTGTGCCACCGTTTGCAGGCCAACGTAGAGGAAAAGAACACCGCTCAGGCCGAGCAGAAGTCCGAGCGGCACGGTCTTGGCAGGGTTCTTGATTTCGCCGCTGGCACTCAACGCGGACTCAGCCCCGTTGAATGCGTAGAACAAGAGGATCGTGCCCGCACCGATGCTCGCGGCCGAGGGCCACTCGGGAATGGCGAGGTTCTCGAACTCGATCATGAACAGCCCGGCGCCCAGAAGTAACAACAGCGGCACCAGCTTGGCCAGGGTGTTGAAGATGTAGAGCCGCACTCCCGATTTGACGCCACGGACGTTGACGGCAGCCAGAAACGTCAACAAGCCGACAATGAACACCGCGCGTGGGAAGAACTCACGCAGCATCGGAAACACGATCGCCAGAGAGTCGACCATGACCACCGTGATGGCGGCGTCGGCCAGCGCGGACCAACCGAACCAGAACAGGACCGACGCGATAAACCCGCTAAATGGACCGAATGCTTCCTCCACGTAGGCATAGGCGCCGCCGCTGCGCGAGACACGGCTGCCGACCTCGGCGAAGCACAGGAATAAGAGCGCAACCGTGACCGAGCAGATCAGATAGGCAATTATCGCCGCCGACCCCAGCTCTGCGGCGACAATGCCGGGTAGCGCGAAGATGCCGGCTCCGATCACCATGTTGACGACGCTCAGCCCAAGGGCGCCGGTGCCAATCATCCGCACGAGTCCTTCGTCTTGCACGCTATTCGTGGCGACCATGAGTTGTTCCTCGTGCTCCCGCTGTCAGCGGTCGTTAGCCCGCTCCAGACTACCTACAGGCGATCGCGCGACGTGTGCACATAGTAGTCGACCACCTCGCCAGCAGTATCGATCACGTGGGTGCCCGGGTAGCGGATCGTCGTGGGACATATGTGCCCAGGCACCGCCAGCAGATAGTCCCCGACCTCAGGCAATTCACCCGGGACCCGGAACACTCCATGCTCTTCGCTTTGCCGCACGAGCTCCGCCGTGTCGTGTCCGAGCAGGTAAGCCCTCTCCTCGACCGGGAGGTCTGAGCTGACCGCCTTGTAGCCGAGGTCAGTAGTGATCGTGCCCACGTCCGGATAACGGTCTACTACCTGGGTCAGGATCAGGGCAGCACAGCGGAACGGTAGGTCAGGCATCGCCCTGGTGTTGTAGGCATCCCAGTAGACAATCGTCCCCGGCGATCCATGCATGCCCTCTGTTCGTGCGTAGTAAGGAAACGAAAAGCTGCCCCCGGCGACCACGTATGGAACCGGCATCCCCGCCGACTCGATCTGCTGTCGAAACTCCTGCAGAAAATCGATGCTCCGCTGCGCCGCCGCCTCGCGCCGAACGGCGTCGCTGAACTCGTTGTGCCCGTCGAAGAGGTGAAAACCGGAGGGCTCCAAGAGCTCGTGTGCGCCGATCTCTCCATACAGCTTTGCGGCATCCGGGCCGAACCCGATTCCCGTACGGTGCATGCCGGGATCCAGGTCCAGCATTACGCGCAGTTGCTGTTTTCTGCGTGAGGCGACAGCATCAAGCACCTCGACGTGGATCGGGGAGCTGACGATGGTGGCAATCCACGCGTCCGGGTGGGACGAGGTCAGGTCGCAAAAACGATCGACCTTTCGCTCCTGCGTCTGGGGGAACGCGAGAATCGCTTTGGATGCCCCGGCCTGAAGCACCATCTCCAATTCCTTCAATGTGGCGCACTTGAAGCCGCTAATCCCCAGCTCGATCTGTCTGCACGCGACCGCCTCCGCCTTGTGCGTTTTGACGTGCGCGATCAGATTCTGGCCGCCGCCAACCATCTCGCAGGCGCTTCGAATGTTGTGATCCATCAGGTCACGGAAGAGCAGCATGGCTGGTGTTTCCAACGCGTCCGGCTCGGCTACGCAATAATCCTCCCAGGCGATCATCAAACCGTTCCTCAGAAATCGATGTACTGAATCTGGCCCATCTCGTGAGCCGCGTCCAAGACCGCCCGTCGCCTCGGCCGCGCGCAGATATTGGTTAACACCGGTTCAGTGGAATTCTCGTGGGATGATCTCGTCCCACGTCTTCTCGCGCAGCAGCTCGCCGTTCTCGTAGAGCTTGCGAGTGTAGCGGTAGTAGAAGTTCGCGAGGTCGCTGTGGAAGTCGAGGACGGCCTCGAAGAGTAGCTCACGGTCGTCGACGAGGATCGTGGTCGAGTACTCGGTGCGCACGGAAGTGTCGGCCGGATCGTGCCTGTTCGTGGAGTGGGTGATCTTCTCCAACTCCAGCCGCTGCGCCCAGGGATACTGATACCCTCCCCCATTCACCGCCACGAGCGTTGCCTTGCCGGTCTCCTCGTCGTACACGAGGCCCTCGACCTCCGCGTACCCGGATGTCGTCGGCTGGCCTTCAGCGGAAGCCAGGGGACCGAATCCTGCCAGTGCAGGCACGGACTCTGCCGGTGGCAGGAACTCGGGGGCGGGGCGATCCTCGTACGGAATCACCGGCAGAACGATGCGCGTGGCGCCCACTCCACCAAGTCGCAACGACGTGGTCATCGCATAGGGGGTCGGCCAGAACATGGGCCACTGGGAGTTGGTGATGGCGACGCGAATCCGGTGTCCGGGCTGAAAGACCCACGAGGTGAAGTGGAGCTCGATTTCGAGCGGGTATTCGCGGCCGGGCTCGAGCGCCTCTGGTGTCTGTGAGGAGCTGCGGTGCGCACCGTTGAACCCGGCGCCAGCGACCTGGGTCACCGAACCGTCCGGGGCGACGTCCGACAGCCGCACCACCCAGCTCGCGAGCGGCGCATCGGCGGAGGCATTCAGGAAGGCTCGCGGAAATCCGAGGATTTCGACTTCCCCTTCGAGAGGCTCGCTGTCGTAGACCAGGCTGGCGTCGTCCATTGGTTGCTGGTCGGGGGTCAGGTCACCCCACCACATCACCGGCCCGCCACCCTCCATCCCGACCGTCGGATCGTATTCGAGGGAGTGCCTGCCGGCACCCGAGGCTCGCTCGCTGAGCGAGTTATCGGCGCCGAGGAACATGTCGCGGTACTCGGTTCGCTCGAGCGGGAAGCCCTCCTCGAATCGCCATTCTCCGGGGATCTCCTCCAGCGACACGTCAGGTGGATACCAGTCGCGCACATAGACCGCGAACGCCGGCTCCTCCATGATTCCGGTGTCCTCGCCCTTGAGCCACTTGTCGAACCACCGCACCGCCTCGTGGCGCCATTCAACCTGCGGCTTCGGCCAGGCATTGTGCGGAAAATAGTGGTCCCA
>CALAKE010000098.1 GCA_937922775.1 uncultured bacterium
CGGGCACAGCCTCGTTGGTAACGACCGCCTTACCCAGCGCGGCGTCCGTTGGGGCCAGCATGATTGCTAGCAGCGCGAGTTCGAATAACCCCAGCCCATCAAAGATCAAATAGGCAACACCAAACCCGAACAGAATGGTCAGTGGTAGTCCAATCAGCAACAGTCGTACGGGAATCGACTCGACCTTTCGCAAAGTCGCGAGATTGGTGTTGGCCGAATCGGTAAAAAGAACCAAAGCCAGTGTTAGCTCGGCCAATCTACTGAGGCCTTCGCCATCGATGTTGATATCAATCAGATGAAAAACGTAGGGACTACAGAGAAAGCCCGCGATGACATATACGAGTGCACCGCTGATGGGCGTGCGTTCCAGCCGCGAGGCCACCAAAGAGTAAATGAACGCAAAACCGGCAACGACCGTCAGGGCCTGATAATCCATGAATCCCTTTCGGAAAACCGCTCCGCTTATCTTTCAGCCAAGCTGGCAACGGATCCGTTGTGAGAATAGGGTCCGGTTTTTTCGATGTTTCTCAGTGAAGGAACCTCGATGTGCTCCTTGGTCGGCTCTTGCGGTGCGGTTTGCGGCGGTTCACGCTTCATCAGCTCCCGCGGCGCCCTCGAGTGCTCGAAAGTCTCTTGGCGAAGTTTTCGCCCCAGCCAGATGTCTTCATCCCTCCGCCACCCGCCCGACTTCCCGTACCGTGCTGCCCAGGTACACCATTTCCATCCCGGCGAACAGCAGCTTCACGCCGACGAGGATGCCGATTGCCCAGGTGCCCGAGACGGGGAACTGGCGCCAGATCATGATGCCGAGAAGTAGCGAGACGATGCCGCCGGAGAGCAGCCAGCCCCAACCCTCGACGGGCTTGACCTGAAAGGCGGCGATGATCTCGAAGATGCCGTCCACGATGAAGAACGCGGCGAGGAAGATCGTCAGCGTGCCGAGCGCAAACAGAGGGCGGGCCAGCATCAAGATCCCGGCGAGCAGCGTGATGCCGCCGATCGCGAGCTTGAGAAGGCCCTGGCAGAAGGAGTCGGCCCGGAATGCCCACACCATGCGCGCGACGCCCGCGGCGACCAGAATAATGGCGACCATGATCGCGACCGATGCTCCGGCGAACATGGGTGCAGACATGGCTAGTAGGCCGAGGATGATAGTTACGACGCCGAGAATGGTCGTACTTCCGCCGCCCTGCTTGGCGGCCTGAGCAATCGGATCTGACATCGGTTTGCCTCCTTGCGTTGAGTTAGCGCTCCTCACCGTGAATCAGAGCGGCTAGGGCCCCCCAGTTGCAGGCCGCGGCCATGAGTGTTCCCAACGGCAATCGACCCTATCAGCGGGCCACCCGACGTTCTGTCCGCATTGCGACAACAAGGCAGGGATATATCAGTTGGTTTGTGAGGCTCCCTCGGGTGGTCACGTCCTGGCAAGCAGTGTGCGAAGGCGGACCGGGCGGCCGAGCGCCGATCGCTTCAGGGTCCCGGCAAGCCCTATTCCGGCGACTCCACCGGCCTCCAGCTTTCGTCGGGATTGAACTCCTTCATCTGGCTGGCAATCTCCATGGTGCCGTCTCCGAGATCCTTCTCGTAGACGATGCCGTCCTGATTGACGATGAAGGTCATCACACCGCTGTCGCCGTACTCTGCCGGGTAGGCTACAAGGGCGAAGCCGGCGGTCATCTCGTTGTTTACGACGTAGCTCTGGGCCCCCCCGCTCGCCTCGCTCCCTTGAGCGGTCAGGATCCGAAAGAAGTAGCCGTGGAAGGGGCTCGGGGAGGCTGATGAGTCGGGACCGCCGTAGCCTTCCGCGGCCGCCCGAGCCACAAGGATCCCCAGCGGGCTGGGCTCCTCTCCCGGCTCCACCTCCCAGTAGAGGCCATCCTGCTTGCCCGGCTCGCTGGCCGTTTTCTGGGCGTAGATGCCCGCTGGCCTACCGTCATGCTCTTCGCTCGCATACTCCATCTGAGCTTGCACATAGGTCATGCAGAACTCGATGACGCTCAGCTCGTTCCGGCCGATCCGACGGGCGAGGATCTCCTCCGTTCCCGCCTCCGTGTCGAAACGCCAGCCGGAGCCTTCCTTCACGAGCGGCACGGGAAAAGGCCAGGCCTCGTCACCGACCAGCAGCTCCTTGGTGTCCTCTCCGAGGCTGACCAGGTCCCAACCTTGCTGGAAAGCAAGGACCACCACTTCCCGCTGCTCACGGTCGTAAACCGGGTCTCCCGAAGACATGATGTTCTCGGCTTCAGGGCCAAAAATAGCCACCAGCCGTTCATCGTCGTCCGTTTCGGCCGCTTGCATGGCGGCCTTGACGGCATCTTCCGCCGTCGGGAAGACTTCGTGCGACGCTTCCCGGGAGCACGCCGGGGCGAATAGCAGCGTGAACGCCACGACGATCGACAGGAGGGCCGTTCTCCGCTTCTTCGGACCCAAAATTCGCATCATTCCCCTCACCTTCTGCGTCCGGATCTCGACCTGCTCGCGTGCCCACGCGAGCTCGCGGCCCGCGCTCGGCTGGCGTCTCCGTAACCGGAGAAGGCGCTCGAACGCCCGGCTGCCTGTGTGGTGGCCTGGCCGCGGGACAGGGAGGATTGGCGGGAGGCTTGATTCTGACTCTGAGACGTCGTGCGCTGATCGACATTCTCATTGCGAGAGCCCTGACGTTGGGAGACGTTTTCCTGCCGGTTCCTACCCATGTCCTGCCGGTTGTCTATCATGTCCTCCCGGTTCT
>CALAKE010000099.1 GCA_937922775.1 uncultured bacterium
GTCGTGAAGTTCGAACTCTACGCGACCGCACGCGAACGCTTCTTGTCGGCGGGCTACGAACCTATCGGGATGGATCATTTTGCAGCGCCCAATGATGAGCTCACCCGCGCGCGGCATGAGCACCGGTTGCGTCGAAACTTCCAGGGCTACGCGGTGATTCCAGCACCTGACGTGATCGGGTTCGGTGTCTCTGCCATCGGGGATGTGCGCAGTGCCTACGTGCAAAACGTCAAGAAGCTCTCCGAATATCAGGAACTGATTGGAGCAGGTCGGCTGCCAGTGGCGCGCGGCGTCGCGCGAAGCGATGACGACGAGCTCCGTCGCCACGTTATCCACGAGCTGATGTGCAATTTCCGCGTGGATATCGCGGCGGTCCAAGATCGATTCAAGATCGACTTCCGCGAGTATTTCGCACCCGACATCGAGGAGTTGCGTGTCCACGAAGCCGAGGGAATGGTGCGGCTCGACGGCAGCAGTATCGAGGCCACGGCTGTCGGCGAGCTGTTCGTCCGGAATCTCGCCCTTTGTTTTGATCGCTATTGGCGCGAGAGGCACAGAGACAAAGATGACAGGGTCTTCAGCCGCACGGTATGAGCTCGCGCATCCTCCTTCTCTCAGGCTCTTGCCCCGAGCCCTCCCGACAGAACATGGCCGAAGATGAGGTCTAGGCGACTGATCATCATCGGCGCTGGAGTCTCCGGCCTCGCGGCCGCGCACGCCGCCGCTCGAACCGCTGCGGAGAGAGAGCTCAATCTCGAGGTGCTGGTACTCGAAAAGGAGAGCCAGGCTGGGGGCAAGGCTCTGAGCTTGCGACGATCCGGCTGGCTGGTCGAGGCCGGTCCCGGGACGTTTCTCGACAACGAGCCGGAATTCCAGGAACTGTTGGCGGAGGCAGGACTCTCCGAACAGAGGATCACCGCTGATGTCGCTTCCAAGCATCGCTTCCTGTACCGCGACCGGCAATTGTGCGAGATACCGTCTCACCCATTACGCTTCGCTACTTCCGGACTGCTCGGTCCGTTGGGGTTACTGCGCATGGGTATGGAGCCGTTCATACCGAGGCGCTCCAGCGGCGCCCCGCACAGTGGAGGCGACGAGAGCGTTTGGGGTTTCGCCGCGCGTCGTCTCGGCCGGCAGGCGGCCGACCGCCTCATCGCACCCATGATTCTGGGCGTCTACGCGGGTGATGCGCGGCGGCTGTCTCTGCCCGCAAGCCTCCCTCGCCTTGCTGCCTTGGAGGAGGAGCATGGCTCTTTGATCAAGGGAATGATCGCGAAGCGCCGCGCGGCGCCGGAGCGAGGTCTCTCCGCGGGGCCATCGGGAGAGATGAGCTCTTTTCGAGACGGCATGCAGAGCCTGCCGAAGGCCCTGGCTGCGGATCCCCGCATCACTGTGCGATACGGGGCGACGGTGGAAGCCCTGTGGAAAGAACAAGCTCCGGATCTCGAGAAGACCGGTGGATTCAGGCTCTTCATCGCCGGCGACCACGATCCACTCTTTGCCGATGCGGTGATCGTGGCGGGGGAGGCTTGGGCCGCGGCCGACCTCCTGCAAGGAGTCGCGCCGATCAGCGCCGGACGCTTGGCGGAGATCGAGATGCCGCATGTGGCGGTGGTGGCTCTCGGCTACGACGGCGACGCCCTTTCGCGCGTTCCCCCCGGCTTCGGTGTGTTGGTGCCGAGAGGGCAGGATACCCGGACGCTCGGCTGCGTCTGGGACTCCTACCTGTTTCCTGGGCGCAGCCGGGATGGCTGCCTGCTTGTGCGGGCCATGCTCGGTGGTTCCGTGGATCCCGACCTAGGCGGCTTGTCCGACGACGAGCTGTCAGCCCTGGCGCGCCGCGATGTGACGGAGATGCTGGGGCTCGAGCGTGAGCCCGTATTCGAGGAGAGGGTCCGCTGGCCTCGGGCGATACCGCAGTACGATCTGCAGCATTCCTCCCGCATCGAGGCTGTCAGCGCCGAGCTGGCCACGGTCCCCGGACTCTTCTTGGCCGGCAATTCCCTCGAGGGAGTCTCGTTCGCCAGGTCCGGAGTTACCGGGCGTCGCCGGGGCATCGAGGCGGCGGAGTGGCTGGCGACTGCTCCAGGGGCCTGAGGATCGAGCCCTAGACTTCGGGCAGAGGACCGAAACACTTGGCAAGCGAAACCGTAGACTAGAGCAGGGATACGTCTGTCAGGGAGAGAGCCAAATGCTGAGCACACTGGGCCGAGACATCATCCACTCGCTGCGGGTCATTGCCAGGAGTCCCATTGTTTCGGTGATTGCGGTGCTCTCGCTCGCTCTGGGTATTTCTCTCAACGTTACGAACTTCAGCCTGATGAACTCGTGGCTGTTCCGGCCCCTGCCGTACCCGGATGGCGGGCGTATGGTGATGGTGTACGAGAACAACCGCAACGATCCTGATCCGTTCGACTCCGTGTCACCGGCCAACTTCTTCGACTGGAAGGAGCGTTCCCAAACCCTAGAGGATTGGATCGCAATCAGGTACGAGTTGCTCAGCCTCACCGGCGTCGATCAGCCACAGCAGCTCATGGTTGCTTACGTGACGCCCGACTTCCTGCAGTCACTCGGTGCCGAGGCCATGGTGGGCCGGACGTGTTCGCTCGACGAGGGAGGCGCGGAAGACGATCTTGTTGCAGTGATGCAAGAGGCGCTGTGGCGCAATCAATACGGTGCCGATCCTGAGATCGTTGG
>CALAKE010000100.1 GCA_937922775.1 uncultured bacterium
GTAGGCGTTGTCCTCGAAGATGTCCCAGCCGCCGAAAACGATGTCATCGAGGCCTGCCAGATCGACGAAATCCTTGATCTGCGGGATCCGACCCTCGGTCCGCTTGCCGAGGCGAATGGTTCCCATCTGGGTGAGAGACCCGAACGGGTGCTCAAGGCCCTTGCGCACTGCCATGACCCCGGCGATGAAGGTGGTCGAAACTGCTCCCATTCCGGGTGTGAGAACGCCCAGGCGGCCCTCGGCGGGCGCGATCTTGACCTCAGGCATGTCGCCCATGATGGTCAGTCCTTTCCATGCATGAATCGGGGATGAGTACCCGGTCGAAAACTCGCATCGAGGCTGTTACGAAGCCCGGAGATCGGAGCGTAGAGCGTATGAGATGCGCGATGAATACCGGTGGGATCTCCGGAGCACCTCCTCCAGATTACGGTACGCTGGGCCATGAGGCTAGCCCGCCTTCCCCAACAGACCGCGGCTGCCGGGTAGCCTGATCTCCGTTCGCGCTGCGGCGGCTAATTTTTCGCGCGCCTGGCAAACTTTTTGGCGGGTTCGTACGTCAATCTATATAGAGGCTGCAGTGAGTCTCTCGAAAGCACGGTTTCGACTCCCCAGTTTCGAAATCCACCGGATCTGACGGGGAAAGAGACCATGAGGCGGGCATCTGATAGCGGATTCTGGCAGCGGGCGCTCACGTCCGCACACTTCCTACTGGCCTTCGTACTGATCTCGGGGCTTGCGGCGATCGCGAGTGGGGAAGAGCCCTTCCAACACGAGGCGGTGGTCGCTCTGAGCCCGGGGTTCGCGCCCGCAACGAACGGCGGACAGGTCTACAACGTTCCGGCCAGCGACACCGAGCATCCAGCCCATCTCGAATTCACCTGGATCGATGGCTACGAGTTGCCCATGTGGTGTCAGTTGGAGGCTGCCGATGAGGTGCGCCGCCTCTTCTCGCAGGTGGGAATCGAGATCGATTGGGAACTTCCCGGAGTCGACGACGATTCGCACGAATCGCCCGACGTACAGGTGATCCTCGTGGACTCCGAGCCTGAGGCTTGGGGTCTGGATCCCGAGGTGCTCGCCAGCGCCTTGAACGAACCGGGAGGGGATCCCAATCCTCACGCGGTATTCGTCTTCGTGCCCAACGTGCTTGACGCACTGACGGGTTCGGCTGACCCGAGCGCCCTTCAAAATGCCGTCGGCTTGGGGACGGTATTGGGTCGTCTGGTGGCCGAGACCACGGTTCAGGCCGCTCATACCGCAGACGGTTCTTCCGGCCTCGTGAGTCCCGTAGTGAGCCGCGACCATCTTCTCGATCCTGACTGTTGCCTCGACCACGCCGCGACGCGCGACCTCTGGTTCACGTTGTTGATGCAGTAGACGAAGGGTTCCAGCCGCGGATTCTCGCGAAACGCCGAACAGGCGTGTTGCCGCTCACTGTTTTGCCCCATTTTTGTTTCTCTTCGGTGTAAGATCACCCGTCATGGTTTCCTCGGGTGAGTCTGAGTCGCGTGTCGATGGATCGAGGGCG
This sequence comes from uncultured bacterium, assembly GCA_937922775.1. Lineage (GTDB taxonomy): Bacteria > Acidobacteriota > UBA890 > UBA890 > UBA890 > CALAKE01. Next base: position 1,529 of record CALAKE010000100.1, read on the forward strand.
GGGCAGCGTGCGGGATCGCATACTGCGGGGCAGGGTGCGGGAAAGCTGGAGTCCCATCTCGACGGGTTGAACCCCGCACAACGTGATGCGGTGCTCTTCGGTATCTCGGAGGGTCGAAGGGAATCGACCCCCCCGCTGCTGATTATCGCCGGGGCGGGCACCGGCAAGACACTGACGCTTGCCCATCGAGTTGCCGAGCTCGTATTGCGAGGGACCTCGCCGGACCGAATCCTGCTGCTCACCTTCACCCGTCGAGCGGCGGCGGAGATGACTCGGCGAGCCGAGCGCATCGTGGCGCGGGCCCTGCGGATCAAGGCTGGACGAGGCGTCTCGGGTCGTGCCGCTGCGGTTGGATCCCTACGTTGGGCGGGGACCTTCCATGCGATCGCAAATCGGCTGCTTCGATACTACGCCCTCCCGCTGGGGCTGGATCCATCATTCACGGTTCTGGACCGCGCTGACGCAGAGGATCTGCTGAGCCTGATCCGTGCCGAGTCGGGGCTGGCACAGAAGGATCGTCGTTTCCCACAGAAGGCGACCTGCCTGGCGATCTACTCGCGCTGCGTCAACAGTGGCGAATCGGTGAAGGAGTGCCTGGAGGACCATTTCCCCTGGTGCGCCGACTGGGAAACCGAGTTGCGTGCGCTCTTTCGCGAGTACGTCGAGGCCAAGCAGCAGCGCAACGTCCTCGACTACGACGATCTGCTGCTCTACTGGTTCCACCTCATGAACGAGCCGGCCCTCGCGGCCAAGGTGTCGTCGGCTTACGACCATGTGCTGGTGGACGAGTATCAGGATACGAACTCGCTGCAGGCCTCGATTCTGCTGGCCCTCGATCCCGGGGGTGCGGGATTGACCGTAGTTGGCGACGATGCCCAGTCGATCTATTCGTTCCGTGCCGCAACCGTCAGGAACATCCTGGATTTCCCCAAGCACTTTGATCCGCCGGCGAAGGTGATCACGCTGGAACAGAACTACCGGTCCACCCAGCCCATCCTCGATGCAGCAAACGCGGTGATCGCGCTCGCCCCGGAGCGCTACACGAAGGTCCTCTTCTCAGAGCGCCCTTCAGACCAGAAGCCCCGGCTGGTTGCGATCGAGAACGAAGCAGAACAAGCCGAGTACGTGGCAGACCGTGTTCTGGCGACGCGCGAGGAGGGCATGGCCCTGAAGCGGCAGGCGGTACTCTTCCGGGCTGCCCATCACAGCGATCTTCTCGAGGTCGAGCTCGGCCGACGCAACATTCCGTTCGTCAAGTACGGCGGTCTCAAGTTCCTCGAGGCAGGGCACGTGAAGGACATGATGTGCATCCTGCGCTGGGCGGAGAATCCGCGCGACAGCGTCGCGGCTTTCCGTGTCATGCAACTACTGCCGGGGGTGGGACCGGCGACGGCCAGGGCCGTCCTCCATCATCTGGAATTCGATGGTGACGGATTGGGAGGTCTGAAGCGATTTCGGCCACCGGCGGCGGCCCGGGCCGACTGGCCCGACCTCGCACATCTGATGAAAAGCCTCTCGCGAGAGGATTGCGACTGGCTGGGGCAGGTGGGAGAGGCACGGCGATGGTACGAGCCCCACCTCGAGCGTATTTACGATGCCGGCTTGGCGCGCGCCGGAGATCTCGAGCAACTGGAGATGGTCGCCGGTCAGTATGAGAACCGCGAGCGCTTCCTCAGCGAGCTGACCCTGGATCCTCCCGAGGCCTCCGGTGATCACGCTGGCGTGCCTTACCTCGATGAGGACTACCTCATTCTCTCGACCATCCATTCAGCTAAAGGACAGGAGTGGGATACGGTCTTCGTTCTCAACGTCGTCGACGGCTGCATCCCCTCCGACATGGCAACCGGCAAGGTTGACGAGATCGAGGAGGAGCGCCGCCTGCTTTATGTAGCAATGACCAGGGCCGAGCGAGAGCTGTACCTCATGCGCCCGCTCCGCTTCTACGTGATCCACCAACGCCGCCACGGCGATCGGCACATGTACGCTCCTTTGACACGCTTCCTGCCCCACAGCACGCGGCCGTACTTCGATGCGCACGTCCACCGTGGCTCGGCTGAGGCTCGAGACGGAAGGGCAGGAGCTCAGGATCCTCGTATCGATGTTGCCGCGCGGCTGCGCGAGATGTGGTAAAAGGCGCGCTGAGGAGATTGGATTGGACCTGCGGGGAGCTAGGTGGGCGCCGGAACAGGGGCCTCACGGAGGTGCCGCGCTGAGAGAAAGAAGACCCGGAGACGAGAAGTCAGCATTGCAGCGCCGCGAAGTGCTGAGACTTCTGCTGGGCTGTGCGGCTGCTGGGCAGGTAGGTCTGCTCACTGGATGCGGCGATCCCGACCCGGAAACACGGGTTCCTCTTGCGGATGTTCCGGTCGGTCGCCGGGTGCGAATTCGCCACCTGGGCGATGCTGTCGAGCTTCTCCGTAGCGAGGACGGAATTGTCGCCCGGTCCTTGCGATGTACACACCAGAAGTGTGAGGTCTTCTGGAATGCTCCCGACAACGTCTACCGATGCCCTTGTCACCCGGCGCAGTTCGACGCCGAGGGCAGACCCCTCGCCGGACCCGTCACCGAGCCTCTCGCCACGGTGCCGGTCCGCATCGAGGGCGACACCGTGATCGTCGGTACGCCTGCGCCGGCGCTCTAGCCTGGTTTCCTGAGGAGTCCGGGCCAGGACGACTCAGGCGGGTTACCGCACGGTTAGAATCCCCGCTTCCAATCCGGCATCCAGGGTTGCCGTGACCTGCTCCAGGCTCACGGTGCCGTAGTACCAGGCGCCATGCACCATGGCTTCGGCCATGACCTGCTTGTAGATATCCAGGTACGAGGCCTGGCCGTCGACATGACCCCAGACGGAAAACGTCATGAGGGAGTGCAGCCCGGTGTTCGGTCGCGGCCGATTGGCCATGTAGGTTTCGACGTCATCAATGTTCGTCGGCACCCTGCCGTCGGCGGCCTCCTCGGCAGGGCTCATCTCGATCTCGGGCGGCTCCTGGCCTGTGAGCGTTTGGTAGTAGGCGTTCAACGTGTTGCGATGAGCCCGCACGCTCACGAAGACCTGGTCGATCGCGCGATCCACCACATGCGCCGCATCAGCGTCGCCGTCGGTGAAGGTGCGAATGCTCGCAACCGCCCGCCTCTCGCGCCGGTCTCCGGCTTCCAAGATGTAGGAGGCGGTCTTGTAGACCTCCGCACGGGCATCGGGGGCGGACTCGGCCAGGTTGCTCATCGCCACCCGCAGGTCCTTGCCCAATCGTTCAGATCCTCGTCCGAGTACTTCCGCAACCAGCGTGCCCACATCCTCGGCTCCAGCGTTCGCCACATACAGGCCGCTCGCCGCAATGATAAATGCGTTGCGCTTGAGCTGCGTCTGGTCGATCTGCCAAAGATCGTCGCTCGAGGTGTGAATGAAGGGGTCAGGCCAGTTGATAAAACCGACGGCGGGGATGCCGATGATCCCGTCGTTGAACACCATTTGGTCGGAGTTATTGAAGCTGGGGACGATCTCCGCTCGGAAGCCGTCGCGTGTACCGAGGCGGCTGAAGATGGGTCGCGAGAAGGGTGAGGGGCTACCCGCCTGTCCAGCCGCGAGGTAACCGGAATTGCCACGAATGACCATCT
>CALAKE010000101.1 GCA_937922775.1 uncultured bacterium
TCTGGCTCTGTGCGGGGCTGGGTAGCACGCATGCATGCGGCGGGCCTGTCGCCCGTCACGATGGGACGCAAGCTTGCGGCCGTTCGCTCGTTCTGCACCCACCTCTGCAGAATCGGGGCGCTCGAGGGGAATCCAGCCAGGCCGATCCGCAACCCCAAGACACCGCAGACTCTACCTAGATTCCTGATGGAGTCGGAGGTCGAACGGCTTCTGGACGCTCCCGATGGCTCGCCGGAGGGTATCCGCGACCGCGCTGTGCTGGAGGTCCTCTACGCCACCGGCCTCCGTGCTAGCGAGCTCACCGGCATCGGCGTCGAGGACATTGATCTCGATGGTCGAACCTTGCGGGTCCTCGGCAAGGGACGTCGAGAACGCATCGTTCCCTTCGGCGTGCATGCCCAGCGAGCCCTACGAGAATACGCGCCGGTGCGTGAACGTTGGACTGCGGCGCGATCCTCCGAGCCAGCGTTTTTTGTCACACCACGCGGCAAAGCCCTTACGACCGCCGGCCTGCGTCGCCTCCTGGCGCGCCGGCTCGAGCTCGCCTCTGTCGCCAAGCAGGTTACGCCTCACGCACTACGGCACTCGTTCGCTACTCACCTACTCAACGCTGGGGCAGATCTACGGGCGATTCAGGAGCTTCTCGGCCATGCCTCCCTGGGAACTACGCAGCGGTATACACATCTTTCGACCACGCAGATGAAGGCAGTCTATGACCGCGCCCACCCCCGGGCGCGTAGAGCCGACACGGAGTAGGGCTGTCGATAGTCTGGCAACATCCAGCTCGCCCCCGCATCACCGTTCCTTGAACCGTCCGGACTGCGGGGAGTCCTGGTACAATCCGGTCCTGAGGTACAGCAGAGGGGTGATGAGAAATGCGGGCTAGATGGCAGCATACGACAGTCTGTTGCGTGCGCCGGGGGCGTGACGTGGCGATGGCCTCAGATGGCCAGGTAAGCCTGGAACACACCATTCAGAAGGCTGGCGCACGCAAGGTGCGACGACTCTACGATGGCAAGGTCATTGCCGGGTTCGCCGGCTCGTCAGCCGACGGGCTTGCCCTGTTCAGCCGCTTCGATGGGAAGCTGCAGGAGTATCACGGCAACCTCCGCCGCGCAGCGGTCGAGCTGGCCAAGGAGTGGCGCATGGATCGCAGCCTGCGACATCTGCAGGCGCTGCTCATCGTCGCTGACACCGAGGCGTCGATTCTACTGTCGGGTACCGGCGACGTTATCGAGCCCGACGACGGCATCCTCACGATCGGCTCGGGAGGTCCCATGGCCCTTGCCGCCGCACGAGTCCTGATGCGACATACAGAGCTCGATGCTGGGAGCATCGCGCGAGAAGCCCTCTCCATCGCCTCGGAAATCGACATCTACACCAATGACCAGATCACCGTCGAAGTGCTGGCCAGCGAGGCCGTGGATGCCTAGAGCCAAGGGCGAAATGCGGGCTGAGTCATGGTGATCCATCTGCCGGGAAGCCTCGGCGACAAGGAATCCGGCGGGCAACTCGCCCCCCGAGCCCAGCTCGCGGGAACGCCGCCTGATCTCGAGGACCTGACGCCTCGGCAAATCGTCAGTGAGCTCGACAAGTACATCGTCGGGCAAGGTGCGGCGAAGCGCGCGGTGGCTATCGCCATCCGCAATCGCCAACGGCGCCTGCGTCTTCCGCCGGACCTGGCAGACGAGGTCGCGCCCAAGAACATCATCATGATCGGACCCACGGGCGTGGGGAAGACGGAGATCTCACGCCGACTCTCTCGTCTGACACGATCGCCTTTTCTGAAGGTCGAGGCAACGAAATTTACCGAAGTCGGTTATGTCGGTCGAGATGTCGAGTCGATGGTTCGCGACCTCGTAGAGATTGCCCTCGACATGGTGCGCCAAGAGCACGTCGCGACTGTCGAGGCGAGGGCTCGCGACCACGCGGAGGAGATGCTCCTCGACCTGCTGTTGCCGCCAACTCGCCATACGCCTCCAGTAACCAACGTTGAAGACGAGGCAGATGTGCGCGTCGACCGCAGAGAAACGAGAGAAAAGCTGCGCGCTCAGCTCCGTGATGGATTCCTCGACGACCGCACCGTGGAGGTCGAGGTGAGCGAGAGCCAGATTCCCACTTTCCAGATCTTCTCCGGCCAGGGGACGGAACAGATGGACGTCAGCATGAAGAACATGCTGCCGAACATCTTCGGCGGACAGAAGACGCGTCGCCGGATGCGCGTACCCGAGGCCCTGGAGCACCTCGAGCGCGAGGCCGCGGAAGGTCTGATCAACGAGCAGGAAGTGACGCGCGAAGCCATCGCCAGGGTCGAAACTTCAGGGATCATCTTTCTCGACGAGATCGACAAGATCGCCGGTCGCCAGGGTGGCCACGGGCCGGACGTCTCGCGTGAAGGTGTTCAGCGCGACATTCTCCCGATTGTTGAAGGCACAGTCGTGAACACACGGTATGGAATGGTGCGCTCCGATCACGTTCTCTTCTTGTCGGCCGGGGCCTTCCACACGACCAAACCAAGCGACCTCATCCCCGAGTTGCAGGGTCGCTTCCCCATTCGAGTGGAGCTCGATGCCCTTAGTAAAGAGGACCTCGTACGCATTCTCACCGAGCCGGAGAATGCGTTGGTGCGCCAGTACACGGCACTTCTCTTCACCGAAGGCGTGCAGGTGGATTTCTCAGAGGGGGCGGTTGCCACGATCGCGGAGTATGCTGCATTGGTCAACGAGCGAACCGAGAACATCGGTGCCCGGCGACTGCACACGATCATGGAGAGGGTTGTGGAGGAACTGTCCTTCACGGCACCGGAGCGCTCCGGCGAGAAGATCACCATCGACGAAGACTATGTCCGCGCCGCATTGAAGGATCTCGTTGCGGACGAGGATCTATCAAAATACATCCTGTGAAACCTCCCCGAACATTGTCCGAACGTCCTCTCATCATCAGTGCTGCCATGGCGCTGTGTCTGGTCGCCATCGCCTGTGGTCACCGTGGTGATCCGCGACCGCCGGTCTACCCAGCCCCACCGCCCATCACGCGGCTCACGGTTTCCCAGGTAGGGACCGATGCGGTTCTCCGCTTTCCCCTTCCTCCCGCGACCATAGACGCGGGCAACGACACGATCGAGGTGGATACGATCGAGGTGCTCGTATATGCCGAGCGCTACCCGGTCCTGAACCTCGAGTTGCTCGCTACTGCGCTGGAACGGCACCGAGACCTGATCATCGAGGACGCCATCGCCGCCGCAGAGCTGGCTGCCGAGGCCGAGCGTCTCGAGGCCATCCGGGATCAGTATGAGGATCCGGAGGAGGGGGCCGCAGCGGTGGCTGCCGCACAGGAGGAGGCCGCTGAGGCCGCCGCGGCGGAGAACGAAGATGAGGAGAGCAGGGGGCCGCGAGATCCTGACCAGCGGCTCATCTACCACGTGTCGCCCACTGTTCGTGATCTGTGGCGGGCGGATGACGTGTCATCCGATGTCATTCTCGACACCGCTAGGATCCTCGCGGAAGCCGCGCGCACCGTCTGGGCACGGCTCGGCTTGCCGACGACGGTTCTCGATCCGAGCCTGCCCATGTCGCTGCCCGCCACTTCCGAGTTGGCTGAACTCGCTGAAGTCCTGCTGGCCGAAATCAACTATGAGCGCGAGATCCCTGTGGACACATTCATAACTCGCGCGGGTGCGCCACAGCAGATGTCCTTCGAGGATGCCGAGGAGCGGGTCGTCGAAGAGCTTGTGCACCTTGTCTACCCCATGGGCATTCCCTCTCCGGAGGAGATCAGGACGCGTTATTTCTTCTCGGCTCGGCCTCGCTCGGAGCGCAACGTGGAGGGCGAGGTAAGGACGATCCGGTCACTTGCACCATCGCCGGTACCTCTGTCGCCGACCCAGGTCACCACCGAGCTCGGCCTCGAGCCCCGACCCATACCCATCCCACTCGTGCTGCCGGTGCTGATTCCAGGGGTGGACGAAACCCAACCCGCTGGGGTCAATGTGAGCTGGGATCATCCTCCCGGCGATGTCTGGGGCAGGCTGCTCATGTCGTCCTCGCTGGTGTACAACGTCTATCGCGTCAGGATCAGCGAGGAGACAGGCGAGGTCGCCAGTGAGGTGGCCCCGGAAGAGCCCGTCGAGCCCGCTCAGGAAGGGCTGCCCGCGGCTCCTCAGGATGCGGCTGCGTCGGGACCCCGGGAGGAGATCTCTGCGACGCCGCTCAATACGAGGCCTCTCACCGGAACTGCGTTCATCGATCGCACGATGGATTGGGGGGAGGTCTACGTTTACGAGGTACGGG
>CALAKE010000102.1 GCA_937922775.1 uncultured bacterium
GCGCCGCTTGCACATAACAGTCACCCAGAGCGTCTGCACTCAGGTCCGCTTCAGCAAGCAACTGGTCGCCGCCGTCCTGCACGAGCAACGAGCGTGCCCCCACCGCCAGAATCTCCGGCACGAGCACCCCGGCCTGCCGCATCCATGCTGCTGTCCTCTGATAGCGCTCTACCTCGTGCCCCTCATCGGCCGGATAGGTCACCAGGACGGCCGACGAGGGCCCCGCCTGCCGGTCACCAAACAGACGGTAGAAGGAGCGCGTCGAGGCGTGCTCGTGAAGCTCGACCGCTTCCGCGACGGGCCATGGCAGGGAAAGACCGTCTACGACCCCGCTCTCCCGCAACTGCGTCCATATGGAGCTCATGCCGCGTCCATCCAAACCTCGTCTCGAAGAACCGCTCCGGGAGGAACATGGGTGTTTTCAGAAACCACGACTCCACGCAGGTTGGCTCCGGATCCGACCGTCGCGCCGGCCAGAACGATCGAGCGTTCGAGCCTGGCGCCTTCGCCGATACGCGACCTGGGCCCGGCAACGACACCGACGAGGCTGGCACCGTCGGCCACACGTACGCCCTCCGCCAGCATGTACGGCACATCCAGGCCAGCGCGCCCATACCAAGCGAGCACACTCTTGAACCCCCCGGCAGCGACGCGCTGATAGTCACTGAAGGCTATCGGGTAGTCCTCGCGTCTCAGCGCATCGATTTGCGCATCGATGTAGCGCGGCACCGTGCCCATCTCGTTCCAGCACCCAGGGAGCGTAAGCGCGTGGAGGGGCAATTCCTCGCTGAGCAGGTGTCGATAGAGGGTATCGACGATGCCACACGGCATGCCGGGAGGCACCAGCTCTAGAATATCGCGCTCAATCAGGTGGATACCCGTGAAGCAGGCATGCTCTCCATCCACTCCAGTACCCCCGGAAAAACCCAGCACTCGGCCATCGCCATCTATGGGAATCGCCGGATAAGCACGAGCTTCGGGGCCCGAATAGAGGGCCATTGTCGCGAGAGCCCGATTCGCATGATGGTGCTCGATCAACGGACCAAGAGACAAGGCGGCAGCAATGTCTCCGTTGACCAAGAGGGTGGTTTGCCCAAGAGCCTCCATTGCTGCTCGTGGCCCGCCGGCCGTGCCCAGCAGCCTCTCTTCGGGGCTGTAATGGATGCGCATGCCAAAGGCATGGTCTCCGTAGTGGCCGGTCAGGGAGTCGCTGCAGTGATGGAGGTTGATGACAACCTCCTTGAAGCCGCAGCGTCGCAACCAGTCGAGGTTGTAGTCGAGTAATGGCCGATTGAGAAAAGGAACAACCGCCTTGGCCCGGTGGCTCGTAAGAGGCCTGAGGCGAGTAGCGATTCCGGCCGCCAGAATCATCACACTGTCGATACCTGGTGGGCCAGCCATTACTCTTCGCTTGCACCTTCGAGCCAGGGCTCAGCCTCCGGGCCGTTGAAGAGCATGTCTCCCCGATTGCCCTGGTCCCGATGGATCTCCAGGTAGCTACGGACCTCGAATGCACCCGGCTCGTAGCCCATTTCACCCGCCAGGCGCTCGATTTCAGCCGGGGCGCCTTCGAGCTCCACGAAACATCCGAGAGGAGTTTCATCCACCGAGGCGATGACGTCACCGATCGCGTAGAGCGTACGGTACTTCTGGTACCGAATGGCCACTTGGTACCCGAGGCGTTCGAACACCGCCAGCATCGCCACACCGTCGGCGACCGGAGTCTGCCACTCCTCTCTCGCCTTCACGGAGACATCCTCCGAGACTCGACCCTTGAAGGTCAGGAGGTACTCCTGCCCTCTGCGTCGGAGGCGAAGCACTTTTGCCGCGGCCTCGAGTGCCCGATCCGCGGTGTCCAGCACCAGGTCGTCTTCGAGCATCCTCGGGCTGCACGGCTCCGCCCCGAGTAGCCCGAGTTGCTCGCGCAACCTCTCCGGCTCTCCGGGAAGCTTGACCTCGTACTCGACGGGCATGGCTACCTCACCACCAAGCAATCGACACTCGGATCATAGCAGGACAGAGATGGCCGCCTCATTGGCTCGGGTCCTGGCTTTCGAGTGCAGACAAGCTCATGAAGACTCCAAGTAGGCGCTCGTCGCGACTGCTTCCGCGCAACGCCGGTGACAGTCCCTGTTCCGCCCAGAGCCGGCAGTGGTAGGCGAAGCGATCGCCAGCGCGCCACCCATGATGGATACGCAGGGCGGCAATCACTGGTGCATCCGGCCGTGCCGTACCCTGCAACCTACTCCCCTGTAGATCGAGGCCGACCTCGGTCTCGAGCAACGATCCCAAATCGACCTGTACAGCCTGAACGGGTCGATCGCTCGTCAGCACCAGGTTCCCTGCGCGCCCAGGACGCATCCAGACACCACTCCTCTCCGGCCAGATGCGCACCGGCGCCTCATCAATCACCCAGGCCGTGAATCCGGATTTCATCACTGTGCGACGATGAAGTCCGGTAACCGCGACAGCGCTGTGGTGAACGAGAACGAAGCTGCACAGAAGGACCATCACAACCGCTGCGGAGAGGAATCCAACGGGGCGGGAGGACCCCTGACTGGGCGCCGCATCGAGCCTGAGCCGAGAACCCGCGACCATGAGCGCGGCCATCCCCAGTACAGCAACCAGGGCCCACGCGACGGCCACGCCCCAGCGTGCTTCCTCGAAGTTGACCCACTGGGGAAAGAACTGCCACCAGTCGACACCATGAGGAGCGTAGGCTCTCAGGAGGCGCGAGGATTTCACATGGTAGTCATGTGGCAAGAGCTCGGGGCGTGACGCAAACACCAGCGTCAAACATACTGCCAGCGACAGCAGAGCTCCCCGGACCGCCGCGAAGACCCGGTTGTCCCGGCCAGGAAGAACCAGGGCGACTCCCAAAGCCGGGGACAGGACCCAGAGAACTGCCAGCAATGGTCGCACGGGAAGGCCATGTCCACTCAGCTGCTGCGATAGCGCGTAGGGTCCGATGTATGCCAGCCCCACCGCAGCTAGCGAAATCAGGTCGCACCTGCGATGCCGCCACAGCCAGGGGATTCCCGCCATGGCCAGGACGAAGTGTGGTCCGTAGGCCAGCAGCCCTTCCTTTTGGTCCATCAGGTAGCCCACGACCGTGGCCATAGCCCCCGGCCAGGCTGCCAAATAGGCGACCCAGTTGGAGCCCATGGCAGGAACCGTGGCCGCCGCGTCGGGAGCGCCCAAATAGACGGAGGCTGGAGAGAACGTGCCGTATAGGGACCACATGAACAGGGAGTATCCTGCCAGGCTCACACCCAGGGACGTGCCAGCGATCAGCGCCCTGGCCGAGCGACGAATCGGAGTTTGCCGCAGCAACCCCACCGCGGCGATCGTAGCGGCCATCGGGATGAACTTGACCCCGATCCACGGGAGGGCGGCCAAGGCCAGGGCACTGGCTGAGAC
>CALAKE010000103.1 GCA_937922775.1 uncultured bacterium
ACGACAGTCGCGCTCTATTCACCAATCATCCCAAGCAGGGAGATCTGACATCGTTCAACCGGGGCCTGTGTGGCCTCTATGCCGCAGGGCTGGGAGTCGGGAGGGTGCAGGAAGAAGAGCCTCAGCAGGTGTCTGCAGAGATGGATGGGACAGCGCCCGGCGCGGCCGCACAGCCCATGCCGCCGCTTGCCGCTCAGTCGCCGCCCCCGCTGGCTCAGTCTGGTTCTCAGCCTGACCTGCAGCTTGGAACGGAGAACTATCTGCAGCTCGGCCAGATCTTCGCGAATGCCATCCAGCAAGGCATGCAGCTCTTTTCCAACGAGACGCCGGCTCCTGCCCGGGAGACGATAGTCATCAGCGGCGCTTCCCTGGGGCTGCCGGGTACCGAGCACGTATTCGATGACGCCAACATCTATCGCATTCTCTCCGGCGAACAGTTCATTGATTCCATTCCGCCAAAGTTCCGCCAGGCGATGGTGGACAAGAACATCACGCGCTTGGTGAAGGGACCGAATGGCGAGGCGCGCTTCGAGATCATCGAGGACCCGTCCGAGGCGATCAAGCTAGCGGCGCGAGGAGGCATTTTCGACCTCGCCGAAGAATACGGGTTTCCCGAGGACCGTCTGCCGGCGCTCGATACGGTTACCGAACTGGCCATCGGAGCGGGGGTCGACGCTCTCCGAGATGCCGGCATACCCCTGGTCAGGCGATACAAAACAACCACCAAGGGTACGAAGCTTCCCAACGGTTGGTGCCTGCCAGAGGAGATGCAGGACGACACCGGTGTCATCTTTGCATCGGCATTTCCCGGCTACGACGCCCTGCTCGATGAGGTCGAGCGGTTCCATGCTCACACGGCGAGGCGCTCGCAACTCGATGGCCTGCTCAAGCTGAAGGATCAGCTTCCCGATGAGGTAGATGACGAGGACCTCCTGAGGCAGGAGATTGAGAGCCAGATCAAGGACCTCGAGGCGCAGATCGACGAGGATCCCTACATATTCGATCGGCGCTTTCTCTTCAAAGTCCTGGCTTTCGGCCACGCACAGTTCGCCGAGATGATCGCCGCACGCGGGCCCAATACCCAGGTGAATGCGGCCTGTGCCAGCGGCGGCCAAGCGCTGGGGCTGGCGGAGGACTGGATCCGCGGTGGCCGCTGTCGCCGCGTCGTCGTGATCTCCGCCGATAACACCACCAGCGACAATCTGATCGAGTGGATCGGGGCGGGCTTCCTGGCCAGTGGGGCCGCCGCCACTGACGAGCTCGTAGAGGACGCCGCCATTCCTTTCGACCGGCGTCGTCACGGGTTGATCATCGGCATGGGTGCCGGTGCCATGGTTCTCGAAACCGCGAGCTCGGTGGCCGAGAGAGGCATGCAGCCCATTTGTGAGGTGCTGGGTACCGTCGTGGCCAACAGCGCCTTCCACGGCAGCCGACTGGATGTTCACCACATCTCCAAGGTAATGGAGACGTTCGTCGCCGACGCAGAGGCGCGCTACGGATTCGATCGGAGTCAGATCGCATCCCAAACTGTTTTCGTTTCGCACGAAACCTACACGCCGGCGAGGGGCGGCAGCGCTCAGGCTGAGGCAACTGCGCTGCAACAGGTATTTGGCAGCGCAGCCGACCAAATCCTGGTGGCGAACACGAAGGGCTTTACCGGGCATCCGATGGGTGTCGGTATCGAGGAGGTCGTGGCAGTCAAGATGCTCGAGACCGGCATCGTCCCGCCGGTCGCGAACCACCGTGAGCTCGATCCGGAGCTCGGCTACCTGAACCTCTCCCGTGGTGGCGAGTACCCCGTTCATTACGCCTTGCGGCTAGCTGCCGGATTCGGCTCACAGCTCGCCATGTCATTACTTCGCTGGGTGCCGACGGGCGACAGAGAGCGCCAACCTCCGCTCCAGCTCGGCTACTCTTATCGCATCGCCGACACCGAGATCTGGAACCAGTGGTTGTGCCGCATTACGGGGTACGCGAGCCCTCAGATCGAGATCGAGAACCGAACGCTGCGTGTGAAGGATGAGGGGCCGCCCGTGGTCGCCGCCCCGCCGCCCCCGGCCGTCGTTGCCGTGCCCCGGGTCGCAGCGCCTGCGGCCATGGTTCCCGCAAGGGCGGCTCCAGCCGCCTCGACGGCTCCCGTGGCTCCCGTGGTTCCGCCCGCCGCCCCGGCCTCAGCCGAGGCGCCAGCGGAGATCCCAGCGGGCGCTTCTGCGGAATCTCCAGCTGTGCCCGAGGTCGCGCAGGGGCCCCCAGCGGCAGCCCCCGTGCCTGAGATGCCCGCGGCGTCTGACCCGGTGGAGGACAAGATCCTCGAGCTCGTGACCCAGCAAACCGGCTACCCGCCCGACATGCTCGACATGGATCTCGATCTCGAAGCCGACCTGGGTGTCGACACGGTCAAGCAGGCTGAGATGTTTGCAGCCATACGTGAGGCCTACGACATCCCTCGCGAAGACGACCTGCAGCTCAGAGATTTTCCGACCTTGACCGACGTCGTTCGGTTCGTTTATGAACGTCGTCCCGACCTGGGCGGACCGCCCGCGGAGCCTGAGGAAGAGGCCGGCGCGCCCCTCGACGCCATCGGAGTGCCAGCCCCGCCCGCAGTTCCCGCACCCGGTCCAGAGCCCGCGGCAGAGCCTGCCGTGTCGGACCCGGTGCAGGTGAAGATCCTCGAGCTCGTGACCGAGCAGACCGGATATCCGCCGGACATGTTGGATATGGACTTGGACCTCGAGGCCGACCTCGGCGTCGACACGGTCAAGCAGGCGGAAATGTTCGCCGCCATTCGTGAGGCCTACGACATTCCACGGGACGACGAGCTGCAACTCCGCGATTTCCCGACACTGAATGATGTCGTGCGCTTCGTTTATGAGCGTCGTCCCGACCTGGAAGCGTCGCAGGAGACGGTGACGGGATCGGTGGATGATACGGAATCATCGGATGATTCGATTACAGATCCAGTTGCCGTGAAGATCCTCGAGCTGGTTGCTGAGAAGACCGGCTACCCGGCCGACATGCTCGAGATGGATCTGGATCTCGAAGCCGATCTCGGGATCGACACTGTGAAGCAAGCTGAGATGTTCGTCAGCATCCGCGCCGAGTACGACATTCCACGCGACGACGACCTGCAGCTCCGCGACTTTCCGACTCTGAACGACGTAGTCCAGTTCGTTTACGACCGTCTTCCAGACGTGGCGGAGGATTCGCGGGATGAGGCCGACGCCTCGCCGTCGGGGGAACACGAAGACGAAGCAGCCTCATCGGTGGTAGCGCATGAGGGAGGCGACGAGGAACCCGGCGAAGACGTTGATGTCACTGAGATGGCCGATATGGAAGCCGCGGTGCAGGCGGCGAAGGACGCTGCGGCCGACTTGTCCGGAGCGGTCGATCCCGGGGAAGTCGTCGATGAGGAGGAACGGCCGGATCATGGAGAGATTCCCGGCCTGATCGAGGGCAGCATGGAGGCGGCCGAGAGCATCCCGAGGAGAGTTCCAGTTCCGGTTCTCCGGCCCTCGTTGGATCTCTGCAAGGAGACAGGAGTCGGATTTGGGCCGGACAGTCGGGTGATCATCATGTCCGACCTCGGCGGGGTGGGCGAGGCTCTAGCCGTCCGCCTCGAGAAGCTGGGCGCCACAGTGCTCACGATCGAAGATACGCCGACCTGTGAGGAGCTCGATGAACGGCTCGCCGTCATGCTCAGGGGTGGACCCATCCAGGGTGTGTACTGGCTGCCGGCGCTCGATCACGAGGGAGATCTCGGCAAGCTCGACCCGGAATCGTGGCAAGCGGCCGTGCACCTGCGCGTTAAGTTGCTGTACGCCGCAATGCGAACGCTCTACGAGCAAATCGGAGACGTCGGCACGTTCCTGGTTTCCGCAACCCGGCTCGGAGGACTGCATGGCTACGACGAACAGGGGGCGGTTGCCCCTCTGGGTGGGCCCGTCGCCGGGCTGACCAAGACCTTCAAGCGCGAGCGACCGAACGCGCTGGTCAAGGTCGTCGATTTCGAGCCCAGCCAGAAGACCGCGGCCGAGGCTGAGATTCTGATTCAGGAGACGCTGCGTGATCCCGGGGCCGTCGAAATCGGCACCAAGGGTGATCGTCGCTGGACGGTCACTCTGGCGCAGCAGGAGCTCACAGATGACATTCCCGGTCTCGAGCTCGGGCCCGAGACGGTTTTCGTCGTAACGGGCGCGGCTGGGAGCATCGTTTCCGCGATCACGGCGGACCTGGCCAAGGCTTCAGGAGGGGTCTTCTACCTTCTCGATCTCGTGCCGGAGCCGGACATTGACGATCCCGAGACCGACCGGGTCATCAACGATCGGGAGAACCTGAAGCGTGATCTGTTCGAGCGCATCAATGAGCGCGGTGAACGAGCCACTCCCGCGTTGGTCGAAAAGGAGCTGGCAAGTCTCGAGAGGTCACAATCGGCAGCAGCCGCGATTCGTGCGGTTCGTGATGCGGGCGGTGAGGTTCACTACCACAGCGTCAATTTGCTAGATGCCGAATCTGTAGCCCGAGCTGTCGACGAGGTCCGCGAGCACAGCGGTCGGATCGACGTGCTGCTGCACGCCGCCGGCCTGGAAATCAGCCACATGATGCCGGACAAGGACCCGAAGGAGTTCAACCTCGTGTTCGATGTCAAGGCCGATGGCTGGTTCAACCTGTTGCATGCGATCGGGGACATGCCGCTGGCCGCAACGGTAGTTTTCAGCTCCATCGCTGGCCGTTTCGGCAACGCGGGACAGGCCGACTACAGCGCGGCCAATGATCTGTTGTGCAAAATCACATCCAGTTTCAGAACGACTCGCCCGGGTACACGCGGCATCGCGATTGATTGGACTGCCTGGGGTGGGATCGGCATGGCGACCCGCGGCTCGATTCCTCTGGTGATGAAGGAGGCCGGGATCGATATGCTGCCGCCGGAGGCTGGAGTGGCGGTGATTCGGCGAGAGCTCACGACCGGTGACTGGCGCGGCGAAGTAGTGATCGCCGAGCGGCTCGGGATTCTGCTCGAGGAGTGGGATGAAACGGGTGGGCTCGACGTCGACGAAGGGTCGATCTTCGAGAAGGACGGCCCACACGGTGTGATGGTCGGCAAGGTGGAAGGCATGGGCCTCTACAACGGCCTCACTGTGGAGACGACACTCGATCCTGGCATGCAGGCCTTCCTTCACGATCACCAGATCGAGGGAGCGCCGGTACTACCGGGAGTCATGGGCATCGAAGCGTTTGCCGAAGTTGCAGGGCTTCCGTTCCCCGGTCTTCATGTTGTGGCCGTCGAGGATGTCGATTTCACGGCCCCGTTCAAGTTCTACCGAGGGGAACCTCGAACGGTGACGGTGCAAGCGGTCTATCGCACCGATGGCGAAGATGTGATTGCCGACTGCAGGTTGCTGGGCAGCCGGACACTGGTAGGGCAGGAAGAACCGCAAGTCGTCACCCACTTCACCGGACGCGTGCGTCTGTCTGCCCAGGCGCCGACGGCGCCCGATGAAGAACCGCCAGGGCCACCCGAAGGTGAGCCGATATCGGCGACGGACATCTACAAGGTCTATTTTCACGGACCTGCGTACCAGGTGATCGAGGGGGCGTGGCGTGCGAAAGACGGCCTCGCAGGTCTATGGGCCGAGGATCTGCCTGATAACCACAGCCCCGGGACGATACCCACGGTCATGGAGCCCAGGCT
>CALAKE010000104.1 GCA_937922775.1 uncultured bacterium
GAATCCGACCCGTCCAAGGCCATCGCCGCCGGCCTCTGCTTCGCCGGCGCAATCGGCCTCGCGATCGCCGGCTTCCCCCTCTCCATCAGCCTGATGTCGGGCGCCGTGATGATGGTGTTACTCCGGGTGTTGCCCATCGACGCCGCCTACCGGGCCGTGGATTGGCGAACGGTGTTCCTATTGGCGGGGCTCATTCCGCTCGGCACGGCCATGGACAAGAGCGGTGCCGCCGTCTTTGTCGCCAACGGGATTACGTCGCTGCTCGCCGGCAGCCCCGCTGTCGTGCTCATGCTAGCGGTAGGGGTGCTCGCTACCCTCTTCTCGCTGTTCATGTCCAACGTCGCCGCAACCGTGATCCTCGCTCCGCTAGTGATGATCGTGGGCGCAGAAGCCGGAGTAGACGGCCGCGCCCTGGCGTTGCTCGTCGCGGTGTGTGCCTCCAATTCTTTCGTGCTCCCCACCCACCAAGTCAACGCCCTATTCATGTCTCCGGGGGGCTACCGCAACGCCGACTACATCCGTGCCGGGGGCATCATGTCGATCCTCTTCCTGGTGCTGGCGGTAGGCGCCGTGTGGCTGCTGTTCGTTTGAGCGACGGTGACACAAGGTGATTCATGCTAACCAGCCGAATCACAACATTATCGACCCGCTCATCAGGGACGCTTCTTCGCTTCCCGTGCCTCAAGAGTCGCTGAAGGGTAGAGACTCGAGCAATAGCAGGTTCAAGGTCTGGTTGGGTTTCTGAGCGCGACAGATAACGCCGATCGAATTCGAAGGAGGACGACCGTCATGCAGATCGAGGAGAGCGTCAAGGCCGTCGAGGTTATGGCATTGGCAATGGCCCCCCCGCTGGTGTTGGATGCGGCAAGTCCACTGCGGCACGTGATACAGCGGATGCGGGACGACAACTCCGGCTGCGCGTTGATCACCCGCGACGGCCGGCTGGCCGGGGTCTTCACCGAGCGCGACCTGGTAAAGCGTGTCTTGGGGACCGCTGGGGCCTTTGAACAGCCGGTCGCCGACTGGATGACTCCCGATCCCGACCGGGTTTTCCAGAGCGACACCGTGCGCAAGGCGGTTCGGCTGATGCGGCGCGGTGGATTCCGCCACATTCCGGTGGTGGACGAGGCGGGCGGCGTAGTCGGCTGCGTGCGTGACAAGGACATCATTAACTACCTGGGCGAGCACTTTGCCCCGCAAGTGCTCAACCTACCCCCCGATCCGGAGCAGATCGCTCTCGAGCGGGAAGGAGGCTGAGCCGATGAGCACCGCCACGCGGGAGCGATGCGAACTCGAGCGTTTGGTCATCCTCTTCTCCGGCGACTCCGGAGACGGCATGCAGCTGACGGGTACGCAGTTCACAACTACATCGGCTGAGCTGGGTAACGACGTCTGCACTCTGCCCGATTACCCCTCGGAGATTCGCGCCCCGAAGGGTTCCATTGCCGGTGTCTCCGCTTTTCAACTCAACATCTCCAGCGGCAAGATCCAGACACCGGGCGACCGCCTGGACGCCATGGTGGCCATGAACCCAGCCGCCCTGAAGGTCCATCTTCCGCGGCTCGAGCCCGGCGGGGTGCTGGTGGTCAACGTTGACGCATTCAGCGAGGGCAACCTGCGCAAGGCGGGTTACGAGGAGAATCCTCTGGAGGACCAGAATCTAGCTGCGCGGTACCAGCTGCACGCTGTGCCGATGACCTCGCGGACGCTGGCCGCTCTGGAACGCACTCCGCTTGAGAAACGCCAGAAGGAACGCTGTAAGAACTTTTTCGCGCTCGGACTGCTCTACTGGCTGTACGATCGCCCGATCGAGTCGAGTCGCGACTGGATCGACCGGAAGTTCGCGAGTGCACCGCCGATCGCCGAGGCTAACCGGCGGGCACTCGACGCTGGGTACGAATTCGGCGAGGGCAACGAAGATTTCGGGGTGCAATACTGGGTGTCGCCGGCGCCAAAAGCTGCGGGCGATTACCGCATCGGAAATGGCAACGAGGCCTTCGCGCTGGGCAGCGTGACGGCGGCGCGGCTGGCGAACAAGCCGCTGGTCTACAGCAGCTATCCGATCACGCCGGCCAGCGACGTACTGCACCATCTTGCCCGGCTCAAGCACTTCGACGTGCGTACTATCCAGACGGAGGACGAGATCGCGGCAATGGGCTCAGCCATCGGCGCTGCCTTCGGCGGTGTTTTGTCGCTGACCGGGACGAGCGGACCCGGTGTCTGTTTGAAGAGTGAGGCGATCGGTCTGGCCGTCATGCTCGAGCTGCCCGTGGTCATTCTCAACGTTCAGCGCGGTGGCCCCTCCACGGGCCTGCCTACGAAGACCGAGCAATCGGATCTGCTCCAGGCGATGGTCGGCCGCAATGGTGACAGCCCGATTCCGGTCCTGGCGGCTTCGAGTGCGTCGGATTGCTTCGACGTAGCGGTGGAAGCTTTCCGGCTCGCAGTGCGTCACACTACGCCGGTGATCGTGCTCTCCGACTCGTATGTGGCCAACGGAGCCGAACTCTGGCGTATCCCGTCGTTCGAGGCGATGGACCCGATCCAGGTCGAGCACCCCGTCCATGCAGAGGGTTTCCTGCCCTACAGCCGTGACGAATCCACGCTGGCGCGTCCCTGGGCTGTGCCCGGAATGCCGGGCCTCGAGCATCGCCTGGGCGGACTGGAGAAACAGCATGAGACGGGCAACGTGAGCCACGATCCCGACAACCATGAGCGCATGAGCCGGATGCGTGCGGAGAAGGTGGCGCGAATTGCCGACTTCGTGCCGGAACAATCGGTCATCGGTCCGGAAGAGGCGGACGTGCTGGTGATTAGCTGGGGTGGCACCCGCGGTGCGGTCTCGGCGGCTGTCGAACTCCGCCGCGCCCGCGGCCGGTCGGTGGCCCACGCGCACCTGCGCTACTTGAATCCATTCCCGCGCAACCTAGGTCGCCTCATGAGCCGCTACTCCCGTGTACTCGTTCCCGAGCTGAATGGTGGCCAGCTGGCTCTGATGCTCCGCGCCCGCTTCCTGATTGACGTGATCTCCTTCTCCAAGATCCAGGGCTGGCCTTTCACGGTCGCGGAAATCGAGGGCAAAGTCGAGGAGGTGCTGTCGTGATACCGCCCACCAAAGAGACCGGGTTGACCCGTCGTGACTTCATCTCGGACCAGGCCGTCCGTTGGTGCCCGGGGTGCGGCGACTACGCGATCCTGGCCCAGATCCAGAAGACGCTGCCCGACCTGGGAGTCCCACGCGAGAATATGGTCTTCATCTCGGGCATCGGCTGCTCCAGCCGCTTCCCGTACTACATGAACACCTACGGTATTCACTCCATTCACGGACGGGCGCCCACGCTGGCCACGGGCCTCAAATGCGCGCGTCCTGAACTGCAGGTCTGGGTTGCCACCGGCGACGGTGACGCCCTGGCCATCGGCGGGAACCACTTCCTCCACGCGCTGCGACGCAACATCGACATCAACCTCGTGCTGTTCAACAACCGCATCTACGGCCTCACCAAGGGGCAGTACTCGCCGACCTCCGAGATCGGCAAGCGCACCAAGTCGAGCCCTGACGGCTCCATAGAGAACCCCGTAAACCCGATCGGAGTGGCTATCGGTGCCGAGGCCAGCTTCATCGCGCGTACGGTAGACACTTTCCAGAAACACATGGCGGGAGTGCTGGGGCGTGCTGCTCGGCATTCCGGGGCTGCGCTGATCGAGGTAGCTCAGAACTGTAAAATCTTCAACAACGGTGGCTGGGACCACTTGACCGACCCTGACATCAAGGCCGACAACGTACTCTTCCTGGAGCACGGCGAACCGATGCGCTTCGGCAAGTCGATGGAAAAGGGGATTCGCCTCAACGGGCTCACGCCTGAGGTGGTCAACGTAGCCGACGTGGGCGAGCGAGAGTTGCTCGTGCACGACGAGTGTGCCAGAGAGCCGACGCTCGCCTACTTCCTGAGCCGCATGGGACCGCCGGACTTCCCCACTCCCGTGGGTGTGTTCCGTGCCGTCCAGAAGCCGGTGTACGACCAGCAGCTAATGGCGCAGGTCCAGGCCGCGCGAGAGAAGCATCCATCGGACCTGAACGCGCTGTATCACCAGGGAGAGACCTGGGCGGTTCCGGCCGCCGCTCTAGAAGGCACGCGCTGTCCCCTTTGCGAACATCCGAACCTGCCCGGCGCCGATGAGTGTGAGCTGTGCCTTGCCAGCCTGACCGACGAGGAGCCCTCGGCGGCGGAGGCCCAAGCTAGGATCGTGCGCAGCCTGAGCGAGGATCGTGTCGAGCAACTGAAACCGGCCGAGGCCGCCTCCGTCAGCGAGACGGAAACCGTCGAAACGGCTCTCGGGGTCATGCGCGATGGGCAGATCGGGTGCGTGGTAGTGACCGGCGAAGAGGGGAGGATCACCGGTATCTTCACCGAGCGGGACGTGCTGACCCGGGTGGCCGCCGAGGAGCTCGATACAGCCGACACTACCGTCCGGGAGGTGATGACTCACAATCCGGAGACGGTCGAGCCGGACCACCCGCTTGCTCACGTCGTCCACCTGATGATAGTGGGTGACCTGCGCTACCTG
>CALAKE010000105.1 GCA_937922775.1 uncultured bacterium
AAGAGCCCGATGACCACCGATCAGCTCGCGAACGCCTCTTCGTGCAATGAGCGCTACATTCGCGAGTGGCTCTCAGCCATGGCGGCCGCCGGATGGCTGGAGTATGAGGCTGAGGACCGAGCATTCACTTTGCCCCCCGAACATGCCCCGTTCCTAGCGGACGAGGATCATCCCATGTTCATGGGCGGGTCGCTTGAATGTGTGATTCCGATGGCGCACGTGGCCCCACGCATCATCGAATGTTTCCGCGAGGGAGGCGGGGTGGCATATTCGCATCATCACCCCGATATGCCTCGCGTGATCGAGCGATTTACAGCACCGATGTTCAAGAACTTCCTGACCCAGGTGTGGCTGCCCGACCTGCTGCCGGACGTCCACGCGAAGTTGACCGAGGGTGCAGAAGTAGCCGACGTGGGCTGCGGCTCGGGCCGCGCGCTGCTGCGTCTGGCTCAGGCCTACCCGAAGAGCGATTTCACCGGCTACGAGCCCAACTCCCCCTCGGCCTTTCGGGCTCTATCGCTCGCGAAGGACGAGGGAGTCATCGACCGCGTTCACATCCACAACGCTCGATCGGACCTGATGAAAGACCAGTCGTACGATTTCATCATGACGCTGGACGTGGTGCACGACAGCGTCGACCCCCAGGGGCTGATCCGGGATGTTCATCGAGCGCTTCGCCCCGACGGCACCTACCTGATGCTGGAGATCAACGCCTCGGGATCCCTGGAAGACAATCTCAACTCGATGGGCAAGCTCTTCTACTCGATCAGCACCATGTACTGCATGACCGTCTCACTCGCGCACAACGGTGCCGGACTGGGAACTTGCATGGGTGAGGAGAAGCCGAGGGAAATGTGCGCCAACGCGGGCTTCTCCCATTTCCGTAAGCTCGACTTCGAACATCCGCTGGCAGTGCTGTACGAGGTGCGGATCTAGCGGCCAGCCGGGCAGGAGACCATCTTCGATCGCCTGGTCGAGGGCCGGCGTCCCGGCCCTCCGCCCTATTCCAGCGCCCCGAGATCGATCTCGCCCTCAAGGTCGTTGGTTTCCAGCGGTTCCTCCTCGGGAACAACGCCCATCAGGAGCGCCACGTCTAGCATGAGGCGCTCCACGGGGGTCATCTCCTCGAGTTGCGCGAGAAGTCGGCGCCCGAGGGCGGGGTCGTATGTGATCAGGCCGTCCGCGCCGCGGCTGATCATCCGCGCCTTCTCGAGCCGCTCATAGATCGGCCAGACGTATACATCTATGCCGGCGACGTGGGCCTGGCGGATGAACAGCGCCGTGGCCAGGTTGCCGTTCACGGCCAGGAAATCGGCGTCGACGGTGGTGAGGTTGCCGATGGCGACGGCGGTGATCAGGCCCAGGCGCCAATCCGGCCGCAGCGACCGCATCTTCTGGACGCCTCCATAGTTCAGCGACATGACGACGACCTCGGCCGCCATATCGGCCGCCTCGACAATTTCGACGACACGCTCCTCGAGTGCAACGGAGCGCCCGAAGTACTTGAGCTCTATGACGACGCCAATTCTCCCCTTGCAAAGCTCGAGGGCCTCCTCAAGCAGAGGCACGCGTTCACCGGCGAATTCTGGGCCGAACCAGCTTCCGACATCGACCGCCTGCAGTTGTTCGTAGGTCGATGTCTCAATTGGCAGGCTCACACCACCGACTCGCTTGAGATCTCTGTCGTGAGCGACGACGACCTCGCCATCTGCGGTTTCCAGCACATCGAGCTCAATCCAGTCGGCACCATCAACGATGGCCCGCTCGAACGCAGCCAGAGTGTTCTCTGGAGCAAATCGTGCGGCGCCGCGGTGAGCGATGATCTGCACGTCGGTGTCGAGGCGGACCGAATTGAGCATGTAGGCGCCAGCTGCTGCTGCAACAATCGTAGTGATCAAGAGCGCACCCGTGATCTGCCAGCGATTCAGTCGCCGTCCCACCGCGCGGCCGCCTCTGCTCACGGTTGTCTTCCACCACTTCTGTGGCTTGGGCTCGCCGACGGCGTCGTACGAGCGCACTGTGAGAAGGGCGAAGCCCGAGGCCATCATGAGAGAAATGATCTCGTTGACCGCAGCCCAGACCATGACCAAGCCTCCGAGCACTACGAGGAGCAACGCTGGTCGGGCTTCGCTCAAGGGCACCGCGACCCACGCACCCATGAGACGAATCCCGCCGAAGGCCACGGCCCCTGCGAGCATCGACGCGAGCGCCCAACCAACGAGCTGAATGGCCAGGAAGGCGCGGTTGCCTTCTGTTCTCTTGGCGCTCTCCTGCAAGGCGTTCGATGGCCCGGTACCTTCGAACAGGAGAAGTGGGAGCCCAAACGCCCAGCCGATCACTCGCGGCACCAGCACGAGCAGCCCGGCGCCGAGAATCGTGCCGATGAGCACGGCAGCCAGCCAGAATGCCGGCGGCCTCGTCTTGAGGTAGAAGTTGATATCGAACTCGGTTAGCAGTGTGAAGGCGACCAGCGCCGCCGCGGCCAGAAAAGGTGCCGCGATCAAGAGCAGGATGCTGACCAATCGGACCGTGAGCCTCAAGACTGACAAGGCTTTCCGGCCGGCGTGCCAGAGCGCGTCCGCGAACCTGACCTCGAGGCCGTGAGTGGCGCCGAAACCGATCACCATCAGACACGCCATCTCGAGTGCAATGATCGCGACGCCCACCGCGGCAACCAGAATGAGGCCGAGCAGTCCAATCGGACTGAGGGCAACCCACAGAATATCCGTGTCGGCGATGACCGTCGTGCCTTGGCTGAACAGAAACGCCCTCAGCACGAGGCCGCTAATCGGCGCGAGGACCGTGAAGTAGACTGCCTTGAAGGCCAAATCCGTGAGCAGCAGCTGTTTCCAGCTGGCACGAAAGTCAGTTGCAGCTGCGGAGAAGTTGCTCTGTAGTCGCGCTTGCATGCTCGGT
>CALAKE010000106.1 GCA_937922775.1 uncultured bacterium
GCGCAGTGTATCGATGCCGTCGAGGACGTCCAACTTGGTCAGGATGATGGCATCCAGGCCGTTCACGCGGACGGCATAGCGGACGACGACCGCATCGAACCAGCCGCACCGGCGTGGCCGGCCCGTGGTTGCCCCGAACTCCTTGCCCGTGCGCTGCAGGAGCTCCGCCATCTCGCCCTGGAGCTGGCTGGGCATTGGGCCCTCGCCGACACGAGTCGTATAGGCCTTGGCCACGGCGAGCACCGCATCAATGCGAGTCGGGCCCACTCCCAGACCATTGCAGATGCCGCCAGCGGTTGCATTCGAAGAGGTCACGTACGGATACGTGCCGTGGTCGATATCGAGGTGAGTTCCCTGTGCACCTTCAAAGAGAACGTTCTTGCCTGCGGCCATCGATTGGTGCAGGTACAGAGACGTGTCGGTTGCGAAGTGGCGCAGGCGATCCCCGAACGCAGTGTAGCTCTCGATGATCTCGTCTGGGTCGAATGCAGGACGCTCGTACAAATACTCGAGCATCTTGTTCACCACTGCCAGGTTGGCCGTTACCTTGCGCGCCAGTACGTCGGTATCGAGGCAGTCCACGACGCGGATCCCCGAGCGGGCCGCCTTGTCCTCGTAGCAAGGACCGATGCCGCGGCTGGTCGTGCCGATCTTGTCGCTGCCACGTCGCTCCTCGCTACCCAGCTCGATACCCCGATGGTAGGGGAGGATGAGATGGGCTCTCTCGGAGATGAGCAGACGATCCTCGATTTGCACACCGGCAGTTTTCAGCTCATCGACCTCTTCGAACAGGGCTTCGGGGTCGATGACTACGCCGTTGCCGATAAGGCACATCTTGTCGGGGCGGAGGATCCCGGACGGAACAAGGTGGAGGACGCTCTTATGGCCATCGATGATCACCGTATGACCTGCGTTGTTTCCACCCTGATAGCGGGCGACGATATCGAAGTGCTCGGTCAGCCAGTCGACGACCTTGCCCTTGCCTTCATCGCCCCACTGGCTACCTAAGAGGGCCACGTTCGCCATGAGCGGACAGACTCCGGACTGTCGGTTAGAAGAGCGGGAAATCGTGGAGCGCAGCTTGAATGACATGATCGTACCAGCCTGGCCTCAGGGTCGACAAGACACATGCATGGTCGTCCAGGTGTCACCGTGCTAGCATCGCTCCCGATGGACTGGCAGCTATTCTTGATGGCATTGGGGCTCGTCTTCATCCTCGAAGGGGTGCCTTACTTCTTGTCGCCGAGCCGCGCGCTCAGAGTCCTGCGACAGCTCGAGCAGGTCGATCCATGGATCGTGCGGATGCTCGGCCTGGCGGCCATGGTTGCCGGTGTCGCACTCCTCCTGCTGGGCCGATACGTGGGCAACTAGCATGATCATGCGGAAAGCGTCCAGCCTGCTGAGGACAGCTCTGGTACTGGTGGGGGCGGGGGCGGTCGTGACTGGCGTGCTTTCCTGCGCGGCACCTGCCGACCCGGCACGATCGACCGTTCAGATCATCGTCGAGAATCTGGCGGCACAGCGGTATGGCAACGCGACGGCAATCTATCGAGAGGCCGAGGATGTAGTTTTGAGCGAGGCGGCTGCCGATAGTTGGCGGCGCGCGCTTGATCACGAGGACGCGACGGTGCGGCAATGGGCAGTTGATGCTCTTTCGCGGATCGGTGATCCGGCAGACCTTCCTCTGGTGGTCGATGCGCTGGATGATTCGTTTCGGAAGGTCCAGGAAATCGCGGCGGAGGGTTTGATGCGCATGGACTCCGCGCGCGCGCGCGAGGTCTTCATGCTCAGGCTCGACGCGTCGGACGTTTTGGCCCGTGTGTTGGCTGCGCAAACCCTTGCCGACATGGGTGAGTCGGCGGCCGTGCCGGCCATGATCGAACAGCTCCGAGATGACTCCCTCGAAGATGGCGTGCGCAATGTAATGGCGCAGTCGCTGGGGCGATTGGGAGACTCTCGGGCGGCGATACCGCTGGTCGAGTTGGCCCTCGATCAGAGCGCCGATCTGCAGCTACGTCGCAGCGCCGCGGATGCCGTGACCCTGCTGCCCGCCGAAGAGACTCGCGATGCTCTATCGCGACTGGCGGAGGCGGACGACGCTTATATTCGCGACCTGGCGGAGGGAGTGCTACGGAATTAGTCGTTGGGTACGGGTGGTGGCGGCAAGAGTGCCTGAATCGTGCTCGCCGCGGCTTCGGCTCGAGCCAAGAGGTTGTCCATCAGCACCCAGACCCAGGTTCCACCCTGCCCGTCGGCCCAGGCGCGGCCGACGTGCACTCCCGACGACCCGGCCACCCTGAAAGGCGAGTCGATCTGCGTCTGATCCTTCTTGGCGGCGCCGCCGCTGATCAAGCCGCCTTGGGCCAGGCTCTCGAGCACCTCGCCCACTTCCTGTCCCGGCACGTGCAGGGCGGCAGAGAGGGAGTGGAAGATGGGCGCACAAAGCATGGCGATCGTTGGGGCGGCTACGTTGAGTCGGCGAAGATGCCCCGCCTCTATCGCACCGGCGTCGTCGTCGCTCGCAGCACCCGGGTCGGGCCAGATGTCGAATGCCTGCTGGCGGCCGAATACAGCGTCCGGTATCTCATCCAGATTCAGCACAGCGGTGCACTGTTGTGCGAGCTCTTCCAGCCTCTCCTCCCCGTGCTCCGATGCTGGCACGAGAACGGTGGCGCTGAGCTCCCCCGGCACATCACCGAGTGCGGTGATCACCGTCGCGAGCATCTGGGTTGTGCCCGACGGCAGGACCACAGCATAGCCCGGCTGCGGTGATGGCACCCGGCCGATGGAGGGTAGGGAAAGTGTGACGTTAGGCTCGTGAAGCCATGCCCCCGTGCAGTCGAGCGCGATATGACCGGCGTCGAGGATCTTGCCAATGTGTTCACGCACCATGGTGCGGTTGCCACAGAAGCAGACCAGATCCTGCCGCAGGATCTCATCATCCGCCGTTTCCGCCAGCACCCTCGCTTCTTCCCCGTATTCGGTAATTACGCCGGCCAGCCCCTCGAGGTCGAGCAACGTTACGGACTCGCTCGGATATCCCACACCGGCGAGCTGATCCTTGATCTCCTTGCCGAGCAAAGAGGATGCGCCAACCAGGGCGATATGTGGTGTGTCCGACTTGGCCATACTTGCAGATACCTCGGCTAGATCTCCGGCTCGACCGGCTCGGAGTCGGGGGGAACCTCTGCCATCTGCGACCCCGGCTCGGGAAGCCGCTCCGGCGCACGCCGCCGGCGGAGCTGCTGCCACAGCCTCTCCAATGGGCCGGAGACCGTGTAGGTTGCAGCGAGTAGCAGAAGCACGGTCTGGGGTTCCAGGGCGATAAGCCAAATGATGATGGCAAGCAAGACCACCATCGAATAGCGCTGAGGGCGGCGGAGATCGACGTCCTTGAAGGAGCGATAGCGCAGCTTGGAGAGCATCAGAAAGGAGAGGATCGCGACCAGAACGAGCGTGAAATAGGTGACCCCAGGTGTCGAGATGCGCGCTGGCGAGTAGAACGCGAGCGCTGCTAGCATTCCCGCCGCCGTGGGAGCAGGCATGCCGGCAAAAAACCGACGATCGTGTTGTGATGCCTGCACGGTGAAGCGGGCGAGGCGAGTAGCCGCGCAGGTCAGGAAGATGAAAGACGTCGTCCAGCCGATACGCCCGAGATCCCATAGCCCCCACGAAAACACCAGCGCGGCCGGGGCCATGCCGAAGGTCAAGACATCCGCGATCGAATCGAACGCGGAACCGAAGGCGGTTTGGGTGTTCGTGAGACGCGCGATACGCCCGTCAAGGCCATCGAGCACGATGGCGATTCCGATGGCCAACGCGGCCTCCGAGTAGTCTCCGTGCAACGTGCTCACGATGCTGTAGTAGCCACAGAAGAGGTTGCCGATCGTGAAGAGAGACGGGAGCACGAAGATTCCCCGCTCGAACTTCCGCCGGGCAGCCCGTCGATGGCGATCGGTCATCACGGTTGACCGCCCTGTGGCAAAGAGCTTGCGATGATCGTCTCGCCGGCGCGGACGTGCTCTCCAACTGAAACTCGTGGCTCGGAGCCAGGTGGCAGTACGATCTCCGTGCGAGAGCCGAACCTGATGAGCCCGATCCGCTGTCCTCTCTCGAGACGGTCGCCCGGACCCACCCAGGTGTGGATACGGCGTGCAACGGCGCCCGAGATCATGGTAACGACGATGGGGCCGAACGGACTTTCGATCGAGACCGCGCAGCGGGCGTTGTTGCTGGCCGACGGCTTGTATGCAGCTTCGTAGCCACCGCTGAAGCGCTCACACTTGAGGAGCTGTCCAGAGACCGGCGAGCGTGTCACGTGCACGTTCCAGATAGCCAGGAATATGGTGATCTCGAGCTCCCGGTCGTTGCTCTGGACATCCAAGATCCTCCCGTCGGCTGGAGCAAGCACCGCGTTCGGTGCCGCATCGACAGAACGCCGGGGATCACGAAAAAAGGAACCCATCGCAACTGCGAGGAGAATCGCGATGAGCGTTACCAGAGGCGAACCAGTAGCTGCCGCCGCGGCTGCAACAACCGCGGGTGGCAGAACATAGGGCAAGGCCTCGGACCGAATCTGCATAAGGTCTGGTCCCACTCAGCTCTTCGCTGAGCAGGTTCACTCACGTAACCGATCGATCCGGGCTGGTTAGTCGCCCGGAAGCTGTCTAGCTAGCCGCCGCAGTCGGAAGGCCGTGCTCGTATTCGCGAATCATTGCCGCCATTCGATCCTTGAGCCAGAGCTTGTGCTTCTTGATCTTGACCTGCTCGAGTCGCTCCTGCTCGGTGGGCAGTTGCTTGCTCGACAGCTCCTCGAGTCGCACCTCGTACTTGCCATGTTGCGCTGCAAGGCTGCGGAACTCTTCGCTCTGGTCCAGAAGTTGATCGCGAATCTGACGGTCTGCAAGCGGCATTTGTCTCCTCCGGTTACCGTCCGTGTACACGAATAACAGGCCGTATGCGATGCTAGCACGGTCGATGAAGCGGGCTCAAACGCGGAATTCGGCGCGGGTCGCCGAGCGGCTCAGGCACGTCCGCCACGCCCCGTCAAGCGCCCGCCAGCAGAGGGTTCCGGCCCAGCCGCGCGTCCGCCGGGCGGATATAGATGGGCT
>CALAKE010000107.1 GCA_937922775.1 uncultured bacterium
GAGTCGCTAGGGGAGATGCTCCCAGCGAGCGGGAGTTGAGAGGGTGAGCTCCCAAAGGAGCAGGCTTCAAGGAGGCTTCAGTGACCGAGCGGCAGGAGATTCTGAAGGGGACGCTGGATCTGCTGATCCTGCACGCTCTGACGCGCGGCGCCATGCACGGCTATGGTGTGGCGCGGTGGATTGCGGAGCGGACGGAGGGAACGCTAGTCATTGAGGAGGGCTCGCTCTATCCGGCGCTCTATCGCATGGAGAAGCGTGGCTGGGTGAAACCTCGGTGGGGCACGAGCGAAAACAACCGCAGAGCCAAGTACTACGAGCTCACAGGCAACGGCCGGAAGAGGGTTCAAGAGGAAGCCGACAATTGGACCCGGCTGGCGCGGGCCATCGGCAAAGTGGTCGAGGAGGGCACCGCCTGAGGACAGCATCATGTGGCGACCGTCGAGACGAGAAATCGAGCGTGAGGTCGACGAGGAGATCCGCCTGCACATCGAGCAGAGAGCGAAGGATTTCGAGGGGGAAGGGCGTGACCCGAACGATGCCGGCAGGGAAGCGCGTCGCCGCTTTGGCGACGTGGAGCGTTATCGCCGGGAAATGCTTCGGCTCAAGAAGGGTCAGGCGCAGAGGCAGAAGCGCGCCCTCCCTTGGGAAGAAACCCTGAAAGATCTCCGCTTCGGCATGCGCCAGCTTCTGCGCCGGCCGGCCCTGCCTCTGATGATCGTCGCTCTAATTGCGATCGGGGTGGGCGCCAATACAGCCATTTTCAGCGTGGTGAAAGCGGTGCTGCTGGAGCCGTTGCCGTTCGAGTCATCGGAACGGCTCACCCTCATCTGGGAGACGGACGCCGACGGTACGCCCGGGCCTGCTTCGTATCCGAACTTCCTGGACTGGAGGGAGCAGGTCGAGTCCTTCGAGGATATCGGGGCTGTCTCCTACTGGAACTTCAACCTCTCCGGGACGGAGGGTGCCGAGCGGGTGTTCGGTACGCTGATCAGCGAGGGCGTGCTCGAGTTGCTGGGCGTGGAGCCGGCGCTGGGTCGTACGCTCACTGCGGAGGAGGACCGGCTCGACGGACCCAAGGTCGCTCTCATCAGCCACGGGCTTTGGCAACGTCGCTACGGCGGCGGCCCAGGTGTGCTCGGCGACAAGATCATTATCGACGGTGAGCCCTTCACGATGATCGGGGTCATGCCGCCCGGCTTCGAGGTCCCCAGCCCCTGGCTCATCGGCCGGCGCAGCGATCTGTGGCTATCCCTGACGGCGCCCGCGCTCAACCGCACGATGTTGCCCGATCGCGATATGCACTGGATGGTGCCGATGGGGCGGCTGAAAGAAGGCGTGTCTTTGCAGGCTGCCCAAACCGAGATGGACGCGATCGTCGCTCGTCTCGGGGAGGAGTTCGTCGAAGTTGACCCGACCGAGGGAGTCCGCGTCGACCCTCTCGGTGAGGAGATGATGAGGGGAGCTGCCCAACCGTTGATGATGCTCCTCGGGGGTGCGGGGCTCCTGTTGCTGATCATTTGCAGCAACGTGGCGGGTCTGCTGATGGCCAAGGCGACGGCACGCCAGGCCGAGATCGCCGTGCGCGCGGCACTTGGCGCCGGTCGAGTGCGGCTGATCAGGCAACTGTTCATGGAGAGCATTCCGCTGGCTCTGCTGGGTGGCGGAGTGGGATTCCTGCTCGCCCTGTGGGGTCTGGCGGCACTGCGCTCGACCCTGCCGACGAGCATCTACCGCATCGAGACCGCCAGCTTCGATGCTTGGGTGTTTCTCTTTACGCTCGGAGTCTCGCTGCTCACCGGCCTCCTGTTCAACCTCGCACCCGCCTGGTCGGCCGCAAGAGCAAACCTCGTGGAAGCGCTGAAGACAGGCCAGGGCGCAATGGCGGGAGGTGCCCGTCGCCGGTACCGAAACGTCCTTCTGGTGGCACAGCTAGCCATGACCCTGGTTCTGGCGAACGCTGCAGCGCTCATGCTGCAGAGCTACCTCGAACTCAGCCACGGCGACTACGGCTTCGACACGGAGCGGGTGCTGACCCTCGGCCTCAATATCCAGGGGCCGGAGTACGACGAGCAGTCAGCGCTCATCGTCTTCTTCGACGATGTGTTCGAACGGGTGGGCTCCCTCGCCGGCGTCCGGCACGTCGCCGCGACCAGCAAGCTACCCCTCGAAGGAGGCACGCGTTCCACGCTCGAGGAAACCGAGGGGCATGCCTTCGCTGGGGTGGATAAGCCCTCGCCCGAGGTCTCGTTCGTGTCGGCGGACTATTTTCGCGCCATGGAGGTTCCCTTGATCGCGGGGCGCACCTTCGGGTCGCAAGACCGCGGGCCGCACGACAGCGACGAAGTACCGCTACCGGCGATCATCAACCAGACCATGGCCGCAAGGTTGTGGGCCGACGAGAGTGCTCTCGGGAAGCGCTTCAGCATCGAACCTCCGTACCAGTGGACGGTGGTTGGGGTGGTGGGTGACGTCCACCAGTGGGGTCCGGAGCGGACTCCGATCATGGAGATCTATTTCCCTCTCTCCGTGATGCCCGAGGGAATGGATTTCTTCACCAAATCGGTGCGGTACCTGGTGGTCCAGGCAGAGCTTGATCCGTTGGCCCTGACGTCCGCGATTCGACATGAAATCACCGGTATCGACGCGCGCCAGCCGATCTCGGACATCCGGACGACGTCGGCCATCGTGCACGAATCCCTGACTGCACGCCGTTTCAACACGTTATTGATCGCCGTTTTCGCGATGGTCGCTCTGGTGCTCGTAGCCGCCGGCATCTATGGCGTGATGTCGTTCTCCGTCGCGCAACGTTCCTTCGAGATCGGCATACGGATAGCGATGGGGGCTACCCGGTCGGGCGTGCAGAGAATGGTTCTGGCACAGGCGCTCAGGTTGGTGACGATCGGTGTGGCAGTGGGATGGATGGGGGTCTTTGCTACTACTCGCCTCACCGAGAGCATGGTCTACGGTTTGAGCGCCACCGATCCGAGAACGCTTGTGGCGGGCACCCTCTTTTTTGTGGCACTGGGACTCCTCGGCGCCCTCGTCCCGGCTCGGCGGGCGACCCGGCAGGACCCGGTGCTCGTGCTCAGGGGCGAATAGAGGCATTCCTTCCCGACGCGGCCTGACTGCTGATCGCCGCTTCCTTTACACTGAGAGGCGGGTTTGACAAGGAGCGAGCAATGGATACGAGCAGGAAGCGTTGGCTGGCTAGTTTTTCGCTACTGATCGCGTTCGTGCTGGCGGCGAATGGCGGCTACCTGCAGGGAGCCACGCCCCAAGCCGTAAATCCCGGCTTCAATTTCGAGGGTATCGAGGCCTTCTGGACAATAGCTACAGTCCTGGAGTCGGACACCGAACCGTCGGAGGCTCAGTGGAAAGCTTTCTTCGCGGCGCCGGGTTACGAGCGCCTCGCGGATGAGTTCGGGCGCTCGTACTTTCAGAATGCTCTGCGCGCCGTATTCATGCCCTCGCAGGGCGACCTCGAGGCTGAGATGGTGCGCACCTACGCCGAGCGGGGCGGCTTCCTCGGTTGGTACACACCGCTGGTCATCGACGGATTCCGGGAGGCCTCGGAGAATCGTGAGTGGATGGCCGGGCGCGTGCGTGAGCTGAAGACCCATCCCTATCTGGAGGAGGCCGCCGGATACGCTCTCGAGTACCTACCGGATGAGGCCGTCGACGCGTATCCGGCGGTGAACTTCGTCGTTTTCAACGACTCCAGGGGGTACACGCCGCTCATCATGGGTATCACCGGAGACGACCTCGCGCCATCAGATCTGGAGTGTCTCGAGCGCCAGGGCCACGACCGGCACCTCCCATTCTTGCTCCTGATGGCCCACGAGTCATTCCACATGTACCGGGGCCAGGAGATGGAGATCGAGCTTCCCGAGCCTGGCCACCCGGACTATGCCTTGCTCTGGACCCTTGATCAGATGACGAACGAGGGCATCGGCGACCTCATTCATCGCAAGCGGCTCTACTACGGTGACGGGTGTATGGCCGGGACGGAGCGGGCCGCCGGCATGCACCGAGAACAGCTTGCTCAGCCGGCGACGATTCGCATCGTCGACGCCATCCTCTCAGAGATGGCGGCCGAACCCGATGTGGCAGGAATGCTGGGAGGGCAGCTCCAGAGCTTCGTCCCGCAATCCGGGCATCCCACGGGATTCTTCATGGCCAACCTCATCGAGGAAGAGCTGGGTACAGGGGCGATACGGGATGTGGTGCGCAATCCCTTCGAGTTCTTCAAGCTCTACAACCAGGCGGCCCTCGAGAACGGCGAGGCACCCGTATTCTCTCCCGAGGCCATGGCGTACCTCGCCAACCTGCAGGAGAAGCATTCGATCGTGGCGGAGGGGCGGTAGCCGGCTAGGTTTCCGCGGATGCCTCGATTTCCGCTCGACGCTTGATGCCGAGCAGGCACTTGCGCATCATCACGATCTCGAACAGGTCCAGCATCAGGGCTCTGCGGAATTTCGTTCGCACGCGCAACCTGGCAACAAGGCGAGTCTGGCCCGATTCCATCTCATACAGGCCCCACGACCACGTCCAGAGGTTGTACTGGTCTGACGGGGGCGTTCGACTTCTCGACGGACCGAATACCCACAGCATCAGATGGGGCGGCTCCATCACGGTGACCTCGGCGTCCAAGCTCGCGGTCAGCGGGATCGCGTCGCCGAGGGCGAGGTCTTGATACTCGGGCAGGATGCGCTCGGAGCTCGGGACACCGTCATGGTCGAGCCAGTCGTGGCTGTAGAAGCCCGCCCGCATGTAGCCCATCTGTACGAGCCAAGGCCAGATATCGTCGGGACTGGCCTCGATGGTGACGGCGCGAGTGGCATTGAAGGTGGGATGTGCGACGATCTCGTCGCCGGGCATCCACCTGTGAATCTCCTCCTCGGTCGCACCCCAGTTCATCTGCCACGGGCGGTATACGAACACGAAGAAGAGAGAGAGGACGAGGAAAGCGGCGATGCCGCCCGTGAGGACCCGGAAGAGGAACCTCCGCACACCTGTCATTCTTCAGCCCTTTTCTTCCCTCTATCTTCAAATACGTAAACCCGCACGTCGCTGTTCCCCCGGAGCAACACCCCCCTCGCAGATCCCCGTCGCAGCGTTCCCGTCGCAGTGTCCCCCTCGCAGGTGTGATTTCATTCGATGCTCGATAGCATGAGACAGGAAACCGACGGGGTGGTAACGGAGGAGACTCAGCATGAGTTCAGAGGCCGAACCAAGAAGCGTCAAGGGAGCGTGTCTGTGCGGAGAGGTGCAGATCGAGGTCACTTTGCCCAGCCTCTGGTGTACGCACTGCCACTGCTTGAATTGCCGGCGCGCGCACGGGGCGGCGTTCGTCACGTTTGTGGGGTTTCCTGCTGAACGGTTTCGGGTGACGTCGGGAGCCCACTTGCGCGTGTGCTTCCTTACCGACACCGGGGCGACACGGAGCTTCTGCAGCCGTTGCGGCAGCACTCTTACTTACGAGTCTCCCCGGTGGCCGGGCGAGGTGCATGTGGTACTGGCGAGCCTGCAG
Organism: uncultured bacterium; assembly: GCA_937922775.1. Taxonomy (GTDB): domain Bacteria; phylum Acidobacteriota; class UBA890; order UBA890; family UBA890; genus CALAKE01. Next base: position 5,531 of record CALAKE010000107.1, read on the forward strand.
GCGCCGATCGACCGGGCCCCCGAGGGTCACGTCTACGTTGATCACAAGGCGCCCTGGTGGGAGATCCGAGATTCATTGCCCCAGCGCGGCGGTGAAACAGGGACCGAGCCGAGGTAGGCAGCAGATCAAGATCGCTCGCTGTTGGATGAGACGAGCGACAGCCTCGATCCCTACACGGCCTGCGACTTTTCTCTGGCAAGGCTACTCAGAGTCGGAAGCCTGCTGATCTCAGATCCGGCCTTCGCCTCGGCCAAGTGCAGCTCGTAAAGACCCTGCAGGTTCATCCAAAACTGGGGATCGGTGCCGAAGAAACGAGCCAATCGGAGGGCCGTGTCGCCCGTGATGGCGCGTTGCCCGTTGAGAATCATCGTGATGCGGTTCGTCGGGACATCGAGTGCCCGTGCTAGAGCGGCCGCACTCATGCCGAGTGCCTCCAACTCTTCGGCGAGTTGCTCTCCAGGATGGACCGCCTGCCTTGCCATCGCGTGCCTCTCCTTCCGCGAACCTTCGCGTCCGTTTGTCCCGATAACTGGCGATCATGATCAGCTTGATCGGAATTACGCGTTACGTCAAGCGTAAGCTCTTGGCAATGACACTGCTCACCTAGTGGGATGGCCATGAGTTGCTTATCGGTCATCGCGGCGAGATACGGGCCTCTTCGCTAGTGGATCTTCGTGCGAACTAGCTCCCAGCCCCCGGTCACCTCATTCGGGAGGAGCTGGTACAGGTGGCCCTGATGCACGGTGAAGGGGTGCCACAGCGTCGTCGTTCGCATTCTGAAGGGGACCATCTTCTTCTCCAGCAGAGCTCCCTGCAGGTCGAGGATCCACATCTCCCTCGTTTCGCCTCGCTGTGCGTTCGTGAGCACGTAGATTCTGTCGTCGTGCACCTGGATCATTCGAATTGCGGGGTGACGATCCGGGAAGATGATCCTGCCTCGGTAGTACTCCTCCATCTCTGCACGGCTGGAGAAGTACCGTTCCCATCCCGGACGGGACAACAGGTTGTTCATATGCTCATTCCTGTGTCGCTCCGTCACCTCGACTCTGTCGTGGTCGTACTCGATGCGTCTGGCGATGAACCCGTCTTGGTCGAACACTTCGATCAGGAAATCGTCTGTTCTTCCTGCTACGTAGAGCCTGTCTCCGTAGACCTTCTTGCTGAAGTCGCCGCTGAATGCCTTGCCCTCGAACTCCTTCCGGCACATCTCGCGAATCATGTTCAGCTCCGAATCGTAGAGATTCAGCCGGTAATAGCCGATGTCACTCTCGTAGTGGATCTCCCGGGCGACAAGTTTGTCCCCGAATGGCTCGAAGAAGTACGTGTTCCCTTCGTGCTCGAACTCACTCAGCAGCGCGAAGTCGTAACTATATGTAGAGACCCTACCGCTGCTGTTGACAACGAATCGATCCGGCTGCAGAAACAGCTCGATGCTGTGGGCGGGCTGTATGCGGAATTGGCCGGGGCCACCGATCTTGCGCAGAAGTGACAAGTCGTCGAGCAAATAGACGAGCAGCGTGTCCCGCCTCTGTTCCTCGTTGTCAGTGTCTGCAACGAAGAGGAGATGCTCGTGGGCCCACATGACACTGTGGGGGTCCGTTATCCCGGTCACGGTGCCTAGCTGCCGAAGGTCCGGGTGTGGCGACGAGCACGCCAGAGTGGCGCAGACCGAGACGCAGAGTGCAACCGCGATGGAGTGGATTTGTGTCACGGGATCACGCGGGCTCAGGCGGGATGGGCAGTCTCGATATGGGTGCTGCGATTTGTGGTATCCGGTCTATCCCTCGATCACCCAGCGGTCGCCGCGGGCGCGGGGCACGGGAATGACCGTCTCGTAGCCGCGTTCCTTCATGACGCGGGCGAACTCATCGCCCTTCTCCTCTTCATCCCCGTAATGCATGGGGAAGAGAATTTCGGGGCTGAAGTGCTCCAGGAGGTATTGCACCTGGTGGGCGTTTTGCCAGCGCTCATCGTGAGATCCGACCGTGAACACCAGGTCGAGGTGATCGGTGAGGCTCTCCAGGTATTGGAAATCCGGGATGTAGTCTTGCGTGTAGTCGCCGTTGTGATAGATCCAGCGGTCGTCTACATGGACGAGGTACGCGACCTCCGCGACTCCCGAGTGGTGGGAGTAGATGGTGTACACCTCGATCCCGTCGACCTCCGCGGTGGCCCTGGGTTCCACGAAATAGTGATGCTCGGGATTGTCGCCCGCGTCCCAGCCGAAGAAGTAGGT